>NZ_JBPEHH010000035.1:0-47313 GCF_054177595.1 Haladaptatus ordinarius
CGAGTACCGCGCCCTCCTCGATGAAATCTTCACGAAATTGACCGACCGACTGAGTTTCGCAGGCTCGTGGATTGAGAATCATCTCAGCGGATTCATCCAGAAGTTACGTTAATCACTATCGGGCTGAATCTTGAACCCGTATCTCGTCACACCTTCCTGCGTGTAGATTCGGCGCATCGTCGTCGCAACCCGATCTCCGTTCTGGAGACTTCCGGTGTCGGTGCCGGTCACCTGCGCGGGGGCGCTCGCCACTTCGCCGTCCAGCCCGTCCAGCGCGACGACGGCAACGTCGAAGTCGCCCGACTGGGCCTGCTGTTCGGCGAACTCCGGCGGTGCACCGCCCTGCGAGATGGTCGTCACGGCTTCGACAGTCCCCGTCCCGGTCAACTGGACTTCGTCGTACTCGACCAGCGATTTACAGCCGTTGCACGCCCCTTCGGGCAGGAAGTTCAATGTGCCGCAATCTGAACATCGCCCGGCGAGCAGTCGGTGACGCTGGTCCAGTGTGCGCCGCCACGAGGGGACGCTGACGTAGGCACCACCGCCACTCGGTGGGCCGGAGGTGAGTTCGCCGCGCTTGCGGAGGTACTCGGCGTAGGTGATGGACTCGTCCCCATCGAGCGCCATCGACACTGGTACCTCGTCGGCCTCCACGAGCAAGGCGTCGGCACCCGCTCCGCTTCCGAACGACGCGGCGAGAATTCGCTCGTGACCCTCCTGGAGGGCTTTCGCCAGTCCCAGCAGGACGCTCGCCGCGCCCGTGTCGCCGAGTTCGTGGACGAGCGTTCCGGCTCGAATCTCTTCGGTGGTGACGCCGAGTGCGCCCGCCGCACGATAGGGGAGTTTCCCGTCCGGGGACTGAACCGCGGCGGCGTCGACGGCCTCGAACTCCAGTCGTTCGACCGCCCCGGCGAGCGTCTCGGAGAACGCACGCCGGTCGTAGCCGGTGACGCCGAGGCCCTCGACGGTGTCGTCGCCGGTTCGGCGGAAGCGCGTTCCGGGGAATTCGCTCGCGTACTCGGCCTGCTGGACGACGCTGGCGGGGCCGTCTTCTGCGAGGACGAACGCCGCCGCCCCCGCACCCGCGGCGTGGTCTTCGGCCGAGTCGGGGTCGCCGCGCGGGCAGTCGGCAGCGACGACCAACCCGACGCCGTCGTCCCACGGCCCAGCCGTCAGTCCGGCGGAGAGTGCGCGGGTTCCGGCCCGGGTGATCCCCGTGAAGACGTGTCGTGTCGCGTCGTTCGGGACGGAGAGCAGTCCACCGAGTCGAGCGGTCAGGTCTTCTTCGGCCACTGGCGGGGTGGTCGACGCGAACGCGAGAAATGCGACGTCCGGATTCCCGGCGGCGTCGAGCGCCCGGTCTCCCGCCTCGTAGGCCATCGTCAGGGCGTCTTCGTCGGCTTCCGGAACTGCTTTCTTCTCGATTCCGGCGGCGTGGAACTGTCCCCAGGCCTCGCGGAACTCGTCCGCCGAGATGCGGAATCGCGGGGCGTAGGCTCCGACTGCGACGACGTTCGTCATTCGGCCACCTCCCCTGTTCGTTCTAGCACGTGTACCACGGCCGCGCCACCGCTTCCGCCGACGTTGTGGGTCAGACCGCGAGTCGCGCCCTCGACCTGCCGGTCGCCCGCCTCGCCGGAGAGTTGTTTGTACGCTTCGACCAGTTGTCCGACCCCCGTCGCGCCGATGGGATGGCCTTTCGATTTCAACCCGCCGGAAGTGTTGACGGGGAGGTCGCCGCCGAGTTCGGTCGCGCCGGATTCGACGAGCGTTCCGGCCTCGCCGGGTTCACAGAAACCGAGGTCTTCGTAGGCCAGCAGTTCCGCGATGGCAAAGCAGTCGTGGACTTCAGCGAAGTCTACCTCCTCGGGGGTGACTCCCGCCATCTCGTAGGCGCGCTCGGCCGCCTCGCGGGAGGCCGGAACCGAGGTGTACGAATCGCGCTGGAAGAGGCCGACTCGGTCGCTCGCAGCACCGACGCCCGCGATTCGGATGGGGTCATCGGTGTACTCGTCTACGACGTCTTCGCTGACCACGAACGCGCAGGCCGCCCCGTCGGTCGTCGGACAGCAGTGATAGAGCGTAAGTGGGTCTGCGACGACGGGTGCGTTCTGGGCGTCCTCCAGCGAGCACTCGAAGCCGAGGTGGGCGTGTGGGTTCTTCGCGCCGTTAGCGTGATTCTTGACCGCCACACGCGATAGCTGTTCGCCGGTCGTGCCGTACTCGGCCATGTGGGCGTCCGCCATCTGGGCGTAGACGCCCGCGAACGTCGTCCCCGAGAGGCGCTCCCACTCGGTTTCGCCGGAGACGCCGAGCCAGTACTTCGTCGCGTCGCTCGACGTGTCGGTCATGACCTCGACACCGCCCGCGAGGGCGACGTCCGCCATCCCGCTTTTCACGGCCTGTACCGCGTGTCTGCTGGCGAATCCGCTGGCCGCACAGGCGTTCTCGACGCGAGTGCAGGGGATGCCATCGAGGCCGACGTGTTCCGTCACCGCGGGCCCCGAGAGGCCGAGTTGTCGCCCGCCGACACCGAGCGTGCCGACGAACGCCTCGTCTACGTCGTCCGAGTCGATGCCCGCCGGGACGCTGTCGCAGGCCGCCTCAAAGGCGGTGCGAAACAGCGACCGATAGCTTTCGTCGGGGAACGACCCGAAATCCGTCTGGGCCGCGCCGACGAGATAGGCGTCTCGCATATCACGAACTGGCGGTTCTGCAGCCAAATAACTGCCGTCACTCACGCACGCCACGTTCGACGTCACCGTAGACGGGTCTCCCGACGGTCTCGACTCCGTCATCAGCCGAACGGTCGACCGTCTCGTGGTTCTCGAAACGAGCGTCGGGAGGCGTCGATAAAAATAAGTGCTGACGAGTGGTAACAGTCATCATGGAGTTCTCCGAGAAACTAGAGTTCGGCCACGAGGACCGCAAGCGAATCTACGAGTACGTGGAGCGCCACGGAACTGCGGACGCCGACGAGGTACAGAAGACCCTCCACATCGACCCGAGCGGGTTCCGCCACCACATAGCCATCCTCCGGCGCGACGGGTACATCTCGGAAGACGACGGCGTCCTGACCGTCGCGCTCGAAACCGGGGCGGAAGAGGAGTACGACACCGACGACGTGGCCTTCATCATCCGCCCCGCGCGCCAGGAAGACCTCTCGGGCATCGTCGGTGCGATTCGACAGGTCGCAGAGGAGGGAACCTACATCGTCGCCGAGAGCGTCGCCGACGAGATCGACCACCAGGAGGCGCTCCTCCGGCACAACGAACTCCAATCGCGGATGTTCTTCGTCGCGACCGTCGACGAAGAAGTTGTCGGGTGGGTCCACCTGAACGCGCCGGAACTCGACAAACTCAGCCACACCGCCGAGTTGACGGTCGGCGTGCTAGACGAGTACCGAGGCCACGGTATCGGCAGTCACCTCCTCGAACGCGGCCTGGAGTGGGCCGGTTCGAACGGCTACGAGAAGGTGTATCAGAGCGCACCCTCGACCAACCAGAACGCCATCGACTTCCTCGACGCCCACGGCTGGGAGACCGAGGCGGTGCGTCAGGGCCACTACAAGATAAACGGCGAGTACGTCGACGAAGTGATGATGGCCGTCAAGCTGTAACGTGCGACGAGTCGAGACTATTTTCGAGCACTGAGGCTCTTCGAACGCGCTTCGAAAACGGAGGCACTGTGGCGATTCGTCCGCCGACCCCACCCCCGAGCTACTGCTCGTGAACGGGGAACGCGACTTCGACCGTGGCTTTGTAGTCTACGATCTGGCCGTCTTCGACGTTCGCCGTCCAGTCTTCGACCTCGATGCCGTGAATGTCATCGATGGTCTGGTTGGCCTGTTCGACCGCCTCGCGTGCGGCGTCTTCCCACGATTCCTCGGAGGTACCGAGCACTTTGATTATCTTCACTGCCGTCATGGCACACGTTCTACGCTAGGATGGGGGTAGCGTTTTGTGGCCGGTTACTCGACCACCTCGTCGCGCGGGAGTGAACGCAGTGAACGGCGCGCGAGGGACGAGCGACGAAGGAGCGAGGAGGTTGGGGAGGCGTGTGGCGTCTGCAGGGCGGATGCGGTAGATTTGGAGCCGGCACTAGCTAGTGACTGCTCGGTTACGTCAGTCACTCCTATACCTCTGGTCAGTCCGTGTCGCTAGCTAGTGCTGACTCCAAATAACCACACCTCGTCCTCCCCAGCCTCCTGGTTCGCTCCAGCCGAGCGAACCTCGGCCGGGTTCTCGGTCGCATACGCTCCCGAGAACGTCGCTCACTGCGTTCACTCCCGCGCGCCGGGGTTTAGTGTGTGGATTAGCGTAAACGTATTCCCCACATGCCCTGCCCCGAAAAACCGAAAGGTAGTTCCACGATACCCTGATAGGAATACGCATGATTTCCATCGCGCTGGCGGGCAAACCCAACGCCGGGAAGTCCACCTTCTACAAGGCGGCGACGCTGGCCGAGGTGGACGTGGCGAACTACCCCTTCACGACCATCGACGCGAATCGCGGGGTGAGCTACGTCCGCACCGACTGCCCCTGTCTCGAACGCGAGGAGCGCTGTGGCAACGAGAACTGCCACGACGGAAAACGCTACGTCCCCATCGAACTCCTCGACGTGGCCGGACTCGTGCCGGGCGCACACCAGGGCAGGGGACTCGGCAACCAGTTTCTGGACGAGTTGACGAACGCCGACGCCATCCTCAACGTCGTCGACGCCTCCGGAGGGACGAACGAGGAGGGTGAACCCGTCGAAGTCGGGAGCTACGACCCCGTCGAGGAGGTCGATTTCATCGAAGAGGAGATGAACCAGTGGCTCGCGGGCATCATCGAACGCAACTGGGAGAGCGTCGAACGCCAGTCTCGCTCGCCCGGATTCGACATCGACGAAGCCCTCGCGGAGATGCTGACGGGGTTCGGTGCGACCGAACACGAAGTGGCCGCCAGCCTCCGCGAACTGGACTACCCCGACGACCCCCAGCAGTGGACAGACGAACACCGGGAGGCCCTGGCCCGCGACGTCCGCGCTCGAACCAAGCCCATCATCCTCGTCGCCAACAAGGCAGACGTCGCCCCGGAGGAGAACATCGAACGACTCCGCGAGACTGGCAAACTCGTTGTCCCCGCGACCGCGGAAGGCGAACTCGCACTCCGACAGGGGGTCGAGGCGGGCGTCGTGGACTACGACCCCGGCGACGACGATTTCGAGGTGGTCGGCGACCTGAGCGACCAACAGCAGGCGGGACTCGAACAGATTCGGACCGTCGTGCAGGAGTGGGGTGGCACGGGCGTCCAGGACGCCCTCGATTCGGCTGTGTACGACCTACTCGACCGAATCACGGCTTTCCCGGTGCAGAACGAATCGAAGTGGACGGACGGGCAGGGCAACGTCCTCCCCGACGCGTTCTTGCTCCCACGTGGTTCGACCCCACCCGACCTCGCCTACGCAGTTCACAGCGACATCGGCGACGGCTACCTCCACGCCGTAAACGCGAAGACGAACCGCGACATCAGCGACTCCTACGAACTCGAAGAGGGCGACGTGATAAAAATCGTCAGCACTGCGAAATAGACGCTGGTCAGAAATCATACGATGACGAACACAGACGGCGACACCACCGATAGCGACGACGAAGCCACTGGCGACGATACTACCGACGACGACTTCCTCGCTCTGCTCGACGAACTCCGAATCGTGGCGCAGGTCGGACTGGAGTACGCCGACAATCCCTACGACGAGGAACGCTACGAACGCATCCTGACGCTGGTCAGCGAGTGGTACGGTCGCTCCGTCGATCTGCCGCCCGAAGACGTTCGAGCACGGTTCGCCGAGGAGGTGGGCTACGTCACGCCGAAAGTGAGCGCCGACGCGGCCATTTTCGACGACGAGGGCCGGATTCTCCTTCAACTGCGTGCGGACGACGACACCTGGTGTCTCCCGTGTGGTTTCTCCGACCCAAACGAGTCGCCCCGCGAAACCGCCGTCCGAGAGACGCGAGAGGAGACCGGACTCGTGGTCGAACCACGCGAACTCGTCCAGATCAACACCCGAAAACCCGGCGAGTACGGCCCGAACTGTCTCGTTGTTCACGTCTACCTCTGTACGGTCACGGGAGGCGAGATGGAAGTCTCTCACGAAGGCACCGACGTTGGTTACTGGCCCATCGAGGACGTGCCCGTGTGGCACAAAGACCACGAGGAGATGGCTCGCGCCGCCTATGACCACTGGCACGGTTCGCGTTGATTTTCCTCGGACAACAGTGCGGCGAGTTCAGGCGTCCACCAATCGAACGAAATTCTCGAAGACTCGTTCCGAAGTCACGTCGTCGAACGACAGGTCGTTTTCGTGCCAGCCGAAATCCGCCGCAATCTGCGGGAGAAGTGCCGCCGTGAACTCCGGGTGGAACTGCGTCGTCCAGAGCGGGGCCGCCCGATGTCGAGTGGCGAACTGGTCGCAGTGGTCCGTCGAGGCGATCGTCTCCATCCCGTCACCGCGTTCGGTCACGTGGTCGCCGTGGACTGCCGGAACGACGGGGTTCACCCCCTCGAACAGCGGGTCGTCTTCGAGTTCTGCGCGCACCAGTTCCGCCGTCAGTCCGCGATGGTCGACCGTCCCGCCGAGAGCGTGATTGACCAACTGGTGGCCGAAACAGACGCCGAGCGTGGAAATCCCACGCTCGACCAACTGGCGTATCAGCGCGGCCTCCTCGTCCATCCACGGGTAGGTGTCTCGCTCGTACACTCCCGCCGTGCTTCCGGCGACGACGACGCCATCCACGCCCGAGAGGGAGGGTTGGCCGCCCTCGTTCGCGTAGTCGTAGACTCTGTGTTCCGGGAGATACGTCCGCATCTCACGGACGAAGTAGCGAAACGCCTGGTTCACCTCGTTTTCCAGCACGAGCAGCATCAGATGAACGTCGGTCTGAACCGGCTAAAATCTACTCCTGGATGGCCCCGGACAGACGAATCCTACTCCTGAAGGAACTCGACCAGTAGTTCGTTCACTCGCTCTGGCCGGTCGTTTTGCACCCAGTGGCTTGCGTCCGGCAGTCGCTCGATTCGGATGTCTGGCACCCATTGTTCCAGCCCCTCGGTCAACTCGATTCCGAGTGCGGTGTCGTTTTCGCCCCAGACCAGCAGTGTCGGTACCCGAACCACGGACGAACGTGCGGAACGGGGGGACGAGTCGCCTCGCGATAGGTTGTCGAACAGATTTCGGAGTTCGGTGCGCGCCTGTTCGCGGAACAGCGCCCGATAGTAGTCGATGGCCGCCGTCAACGCACCCGGCTGGGCTGCGGCTTCGACGTACCGCCGAACGTCGGCCTCGCTGAACGCATCGGGATTCTCGGTACCCTCCCGAAACAGCTCCTCGACGAGGCGATAGTTGCGTGCCGAAAGGAATCGTTCCGGAAGCCACGGAAGCTGGAAGTAGAACATGTACCACGAGCGCCGCAGTTGCACGGGATTGCGGAGTTCGCGTCGAAACGCCTCGGGATGGGGTGCATTCAGGACGACGAGTCTGTCGACGCGCTCGGGGTGACGAATCGCCGTCTCCCACGCGATGGCACCGCCCCAGTCGTGCCCGACGACGTGTGCAGTCTCCGCGTCGAAGTAATCGAGGAGTCCGAGCACGTCGCCGACCAGCTGGTCGAGTCCGTACTGTTCTACCTCGCGCGGTTTCTCTGAGGCGTTGTAGCCACGAAGGTCCGGCGCGACGACGTGGAAACCGGCCTCGGCGAGCGCCGGTATCTGTTCGCGCCACGAGTACCAGAACTCCGGAAAACCGTGGAGGAGTACGACGAGTGGACCCGAGCCAGCCTCGACGTAGTGGAGTCGGACCCCGTCGACGACCGCCTCGTCGTGTGTCGTCTCGGTCATTGCAGTCACTTGCGTACCGACGGTGTTTTCGTGGATAAGCGTTGACGTGTTCTCGTGTCCGAACCGTTCGTCGTTCCGCTGGCCGACGTGCAACCCAGCCAGTTGTATGTGAACGGGCTGAAACTGTCCCTGGTCACGCAGTGGTTCGACTTCGAGTCGCCTAACTACGACCCGCTTCCGGTTCGGAAACTCGACGACGACTGAATGCTGACCGACGGCCACACCCGCGCGTTCGTCGCCTATCTCGCAGGCGCGGACGAACTCCGCGTCGTCCGGAATACGGACGATGTCTCGATGCCGGCGTACGAACGATGCGTCTCGTGGTGCGAAGACGAAGGCGTGACCGACGTGTCCGACCTCGCGGGGCGCGTGGTCACGAACGAGACGTTCGAGGAGCAGTGGGTCGAGCGATGTCGCTCGCTCGAAGTCTAATCAGTCGAGTATCCGGCCGAGATAGTCGTCCATATCTCGCGCGAGGGTCGACGCGTCGGGGCGAATCCAGTAGTAACTGTAGACGATGCCTTCGTCTTCGCCGTCGCCGGTGACGGTGTGTCGCCACTCGTCGCAGCTCTCGTCGGCTTCGAGATGGAAGAAGTGACGACGGTAGGCTTTCGGCTTCTCGTGGTGCTCCCACACGTCCGTCGTAATCGAGCGAACCGACTCGAAATCGGTTAAGCCACTCTCCTCTCTTACTTCCCGGATGACCGCCTGCCGGGGGTCTTCCCCGTCTTCGATGGTTCCTTTCGGCACCTGGACGCCGACGTCCTGGTTCGCGTGTTCGAAGACGAGCAGTTCTGTCTGTGTACTGGCGCGGGTAACGTAGGCGTATGCTTTCTCCGCAGTTACTGGAGGTTCGTTCACGGGTATATCCCCAAAACGACGAGGAGTGGTGTAAACGTTATCTCAGTCAGGTGTCCGATTCGGTCAGCGTCTCGGTCTCCCACTCGTCGTCCGGGATTTCGGCTTCCACCTCGATCTCGACCACAGCGCCGTCCACGAGGGATGCGACGCCGACCATCGTGCTCGCGGGGTAGTGAGGGAGTTCAAAGAGCGCCGAGCGAACCTCGTGTATCAGCGTCCGGTTTTCCGGCGTCAGCACGTCGTCTCGAACGAAAAATCGCAGCGACGTCACGTCGTCCATCGAACCGCCGAGGTCATCGCAGACGACTTCTCGGACGTATTCGAGCACCGTGCGCGTCTGGTCTTCGAGTCCGCCTTCGGGCCAGAGTGCACCCGAGAGGACGACCTTTCTGTACCCCTCGCGGTGGGTGACGACGCCGAGCGAGGATGCTGTCGTGTCGAGTTCGTCGGAGTCGATGTCGGCGTACTCGGGCGCGAGAACTGTCTTTTTCATACGGGCGTTATTGTTATCACTTTGATAAATATGCGCCGGTCGGGCCGGGAATATCAGGAGAGTGGTCGGAACCAGACCGCTGCCAGAAGAAGTGCCAGAAAGACGTACGACCCGCGGATGAGCAACATCGTGGCGAGTTCCGGCCCAGTTCGACGTGCGACTCCGCCGACGACCGCGAACGCCAGCACCGCGATGAGGGTGCTCGGCGGGAAGATCCGCGTCACCGCGAAGCCGAGCACGCCGAACAGGGCAAGCGTCATGAGCGCGTACGCGGCAGTTCGAGCGCGTTCGCGCCCGAGCACGACGGCGACGGTTCGTTTCGAGATGGAGCGGTCGTACTCGTAATCCTGTGCGTCGTCGATGACTTTCACGCCGGAGAGGAGGAGAAGGAAGACGACGGCGAACGCGAGCGCGACTGGTGCGAGCACACCCGTCTGGGTGTAGTAGCCGCCGAGGATTGCCAGCGAGATGCCGAGGGGATATCCACCGGTCGCGGTGACCGGATGCATGTCGAGTTGCGGTGCGTGGAAGTAGCCGATGAACCACCCCGGGAGCGTGATGAGGGCCGCGCCCGGCCCGACGACGACCCAGAGTCCGACCAGACAGGCGAAGAACGCTACGGTCGCGCCAGCGAGGAGATATCTGCACCCAGTCGCCGTGAGCGGGTGGTCGTCGTCCTCACTCCGGACGTAGAAATCGACGTAGCCGTCTTTGACGTGAGCCGTGTAGACCGAAGCGAAGATGGCGGTCATGTGGAGCGCACCCGTCAGAATCGAGAAGTGCCCGGCGAGCATGCTCCCGAACCACGACGCAGCAATCGGTGGAAGCATGAACACCGGATGCACTTGTGAGGTGATAGCGCTGATAGCAGGAACTGCGCCGGTACCGCGGCGCGAGATGGGCATATGATCCAATCACGTGGGGAGAGAAGATAAAATCTCAGGCCGGCGGGAGGAGCGCAAAACGAGTGTTCGAAAAGAAAGGTCAGTTACCGGTCCGCGGTTCCGACGGTCGGGCACTGCGTCGTCTCCGTCCGTCTCGTTCCGGTGGTGAACCCGTCAGTGCCAGTGGTGAACGTGCCACCGTCTGTGCGAGTGGTGACGGTTCCCGTCGTTCCGGTCGTGTCGAACCCGTCAGCCGTGGTGTCCGTCGTCCCAGTCGTATCGAACCCGTCAGTCGTCCGGGTCGTTCTCGTCGTTTCCGTTCGATTACGGTCTGTGGTGGTGAGCGTGTCGTTCGTCCCGACCGTGGTCCGGGTCTAGTCCGTCCCGACCGTGGTCTGCATCCCGCCGAATCCCCCGTCTGTCGTTCCGACGGTCGGGCACGGATTCGTCGTATCCTGGTTCACGTGGACGCCTCCGGCGAACGGGACTGTGTGCCCACCGACGACGCTCAACAGAGATGCGGCGACGACGACAACAACGAGGGTAGTCAGCGCTGGTGATGAGTTGGTCATGTAGTAGCGAAAAACGAGCGTGGGGAACGTCAGTAGGGACAGTCGTTTTTTCCGTTTATCCGATTCGTTAACGGTGTTCGACACCCGTGAGTGGGCGTCCACTGTAGCAACAGAGGAAATCTATCGCTACGACTCAATCTATTCTCGATTACCGACTGGAACACGTCTCACTCCGCTCTTTCCGCGAGTAGTTCTCCATTCGAGAGACGTTCCGGAACTGCCACCCGGGAACGGAGGGAACGAGCCCCGTCTCGACCGATGGTCGCCGTCTTCGTCGTGTTCGCTCGGTCGAAAAAACGAGAGTTACTCTCGTGTGAAACACGTCGACGCGGACGGACGTTCGTACATCACCGATTATCGAACCGCGCGCGCCGCGTCGCCCATGATTTCGAGCGCTTCTTTGATCTCCTCGATGCCCGTCGCGTAGGAGATGCGGGCGTAGCCAGCGCCGTTCTCGCCGAACGCCTCGCCGGGGACGACGATGACCCCGCGCGAGAGCACTTCGTCCGCCCACCCATCGGGAACTTTCGGCATCGCGTAGAACGCGCCCGAGGGAGTCGGCGTTTCGAGTCCGATGTCGGAGAGCCCATCGAGGAGCACGTCGCGGCGCTCCTCGAAGGCGGTTACCATCTCCCGGACCGGGTCCTGTGGGCCGGAGAGGGCAGCCTCCGCGGCGAACTGCGCCGGGGCGCTCGCACAGGCCTGGACGTACTGATGAACCCTGAGCATGCGCTCAATTCTTCGCTCGCTCGCCGCGACCCAACCGAGTCGCCACCCCGTCATCGAGTAGCTCTTCGAGCAGGCGTTGACGACGACGACGTTGTCCGTCTCGGCGAATTCCATCGGCGAGTAGTGGTCGCCGTCGAAGACGATGTGTTCGTACACCTCGTCGGTGATACAGAGCACGTCGTGTTCGTCCGCGATACGGGCGAACTCGTGGACGTCTTCCTCGCTGGAGACCGCACCGGTCGGGTTGCCGGGACTATTGACGACGAACGCGGCGGTGTCTTCGGTAATCGCCTCCTCGACGGTTTCGGGGTCGAGGGTCAGGTCCTCGCGGACCGGCACGGGTTTCGGCGTCCCGCTAGCGATGTGGGTCAGTGCGTCGTAAGCGACGAATCCGGGGTCGGGGAAGATGACTCCTTCACCCGCGTCGACGTGCGCCTCCATCGCGAGGTGGAGGGCCTCGCTCCCGCCCGCCGTGGCGATGAGGTTCTCCGGAGGGACGTCGAGGTCGTTGTCTCGCTCGTGTTTCGCGCTGATGGCGTCCCGAAGTTCTGGAAATCCCTTGTTCGGCGTGTACGCGTCCGTTTCACCTGATTCAATGGCGTCGAGGGCGGCGCGTCGAGCGTGGTCCGGTGTCGGGAAGTCGGGTTGCCCGATACCGAGGTTGATAGCGTCCTCGCCCGCGGCCTCGAACACTTTCCGAATCCCACTAATCGATACCTGCTCGACCCTGTCCGAGAAGCCGGTCATACACCCCAAACGACGGAACGTGGGGCGATAATTCTTCTCCTCTTGGGACGAGCGATTTTACCATCCCTCGTCTCTCCCGATTCGACTACTCGACCTGTGAGCGAAGCGTTTCGACGTGGTCTTCGAGCACGGAGAGAGCCGCATCGGCGTCCATGTAGCCGTTGTCGTACTCGGAGTACACCTTGTCCACGTCGCGGAGGAACTGCTGGAGGTCGACGGTTTCGGCGTCGGTCGTGTCGCTCGCATCAGCGTCGGTCATATCTCCGAGGAGGCGATTCGTGCTGAAAAAGACGACGGCTTCGAGGCACAGATTCGCCTGCCGTCGTGCTGTCGCAGGTAACACGACCGCCAGGAGTCAGCAATCGACACCACCGCCGGAAATCTGCTGGCGACACGACCGCCAAGATTCGCCCGCCAACGCAACCGCCAGAAACCGGCTTTTCTGTGCGGTCGAGAACACTACAGCACAGCAGGAGGCGCTAGGGCAAAACACCGCAACCGCATGCGGACGGACGGCCAGAACCGCCGGGGCGCCCGTCCTCGGCGTCCCCGTGCCTCCCCGGTGTGCGTGCGCCTGAGCCAGCGGTCGGCGAAGGCGCACGCACTGCGCGACCAGAAAGCGACTGGATAGCTTGCCGCCGCGCTGTAGCAGACGACACAACCACCGGAAGTCAGCAAGCCACACAGCCGCCAGAAATCGGCCGGTGACACAACCGCCAGAGGCTAGCACACTCTCGGCGAGCGAAGGAGCGACGCGACTGAGCGAGTGGGCCGACGAACCCCCGAAGGGGGTGAGGAGTGTCTTCGTGAGCGACGCGAGCGAATGGCTCGGAAGTCGCACGCCCGCGGAGCGTCAGCGAGCAGGAACGTCTTCCGGTGCTTTTGATGAACCTTTTACGACGGTCGAGGGGGCGCGGTCGCGCGCGACCGTCGTAAAAGGTTCGTCGTAAAAGGTTCAGTGGAACATCCGGAGCGGTCGCGCCTGCGAACTCTCCTCGTCTTCGGCTTGCTGCATGCGCTGGGCGAGTTCTTCTTTCTGCTGGCGGATGTCTTCTGCGCGGTCTACGAGGTCGTCCGTGTCCACCTCGATGCCGGCGATCGGGGCGATACCGTCCTTGATGAGGACCCGGGCAGCCTCCGGGTCGGGAAACTGCGCGTCGGATTGAACGATGAGACCGACGGAATCGAGTTCCATCCGTCCGGCCTGGTGGAGGAGCGCACCGGTCGGTCCGCTGACCGCTCCCGTCTCCCGTGGCGTGCCGATGTCGTGTTCGTCGAGCAGGTGTCCTGCGTCACCGGTGGCGACGCCGTACATCTTGGGTACCTGGTCGGCCTTCTTCTGGCGTGGCAGGCCACTCAGGTACAGCGGCGTGGCGTCGAACGAATCGACCCACCCGGTGATACAACCCGCGAACTCCGAGGCGGTGGAGACCGAGATGGGAACGTCGCTTCTGAGAGCGACCAGATTTCGCTCCTCGTCGGCGTAGAACCGGACCGGCGGTCTGAGCGTTCGGTCGTCGGCTTCGTACACCGATATCTGTGGCACGCCTTCACAGTCCAGCGCCGCGAAGTAGGTCATGTCGAGTTCCTCGATGAGGTGGTCGGTAGCAATCTTCCCGACCAGCCCCAGTCCCGGCAGTCCCTCGACCAGCGTTGGCGCGTCCAGTTCTACGGCGTCGTCGACCACGTCGATGGTGCTCATAGGTGGTCATTCGGGCGGATTCGTCTTAAAAAGGAGGGGACGCGAGAAACCGAAGTTGTGGCGACGCTCCGAAACCCACAAACGCCTCTCGCTCACACTCCCGAGTAATGGATACACTGGAGCGCTACGAACCCATCCTCGACGACTTCGAGGCGTTTCTCGCCGCCTGCGAGCGCCCGCTTCCGTCGGTCGTCAGGGTGAACACCATCAAATCCGACCGAGAGCGAGTCACCCGCGCGTTCGACGCGGCGAACGTCGAGTGGACGCCGCGCGAGTGGAACGAGAACGTCCTCGAAATCGACGGCAGTCCGGGCAACACGTGGCCCTCGTTCCACGGGTGGACCCACGGACAGGAGGAGGTCTCCTCGATTCCCGCGTTCGTTCTCGACCCCGAACCGGGCGAGCGCGTGCTCGATTCCTGTGCCGCCCCGGGGAGCAAGACGACCCAACTCGCCGCACTGATGGACGACGAGGGCCTCGTCGTGGCGAACGACAGCAACCTCGGTCGCCTCTCGGCGCTTCGGTTCAACACCGAACGACTCGGCGTCACCTGCGCCGCGGTCACGAACCAGGACGCGCGAAACTTCTCGCTCAAGCCGTTCGACGGGCGGACGTTCGACGCCGCGCTCGTGGACGTCCCCTGCTCGTGCGAGGGGACGATTCGGAAGAACCCGACCGCGCTGGACGACTGGAGTCTCGACCACGTCGAAGGCGTCGCCGGCGTCCAGAAGGGCATCCTACGGCGGGCGGTGCAGGCCACCAGGGAGGGTGGAGAGGTCGTCTACTCGACCTGTACGTTCGCGCCCGAGGAGAACGAGGCCGTTCTCGACCACGTCCTCGCACGTGAAGACTGCCGACTCGTGGCGTACGACGTCGGCCTCGAATCCGACCCCGGACTCACCGAGTGGCAGGACGACGAGTACGACGAGAGCGTTCGAAAGGCGAAACGATTCTACCCGCATCATAACGACACGGGCGGGTTCTTCTGTGCGAAACTGGAGGTAGGGACGTGAGCGACGAATCGCACAGCGGCGACAAGACGAACGACGGACAGCGATTCGACCGCCTTCCAGCCACGTCTGAAGAGCGCGAAGTGTCTGGTCGGGCGACCAGACGGGAAGTCGTCGACTGGTGGGAAGAACGGTTCGGCATCCCGCCGGAGACGTTCGACGACTACACCTTCTGGGAGAAAGGGAAAGGGAAAATATGGGTGTTCTTCGGTGACCTCGAGTCGCCGGTCGGCATCGAGGCGCTCGGAATGACGTTCCTGCGAACGCGACAGAAACACTGGAAGCCCACGACGAACGCGGCTCAGCGATTCGGTCGCCACGCCACGAAGAACGTCGTCGAACTTGACCTCGAACGGGCGCGACGCTTCGCCCGCGGCGAAGACCAGTCGCTCGACTGGGACGGCGACTGGGGATATCTCATCGCCTCTCACGAACTCGCGGGTGAGGTGGAACCCCTCGGCGTCGGTCTGTTTCTCCACGGCGAACTCCAGTCGCTCGTCCCGCAGGGCCGCCAGCGCGACCTCTAACCTTTCCTCACCGTACCGCCACTCAGTCCGTCCCATTCGACGGAGTAGCCGAGTTTCGAGAGGACGGCACTGGCGTCGTCGATGCCCACGTCCGCGAGCGCCGACTCCACTGCCGAGTAGGCCATGCCGTCTTCGAATTCGTCGGAGAGGGCGGCGAGAACGGCCGGACGAACCAGCGTTCGGCCGACCCGCTCGTGTTCCGGAAACGACTTGTCTTCTATCGCATCCTCGCTCACCTCGTACTCGGCGGCCAAAGCGGCCAGCGAGACACTGTCGGCGTCCGGGGTAAGTTCGTCCGGGAGCGAGTCGGCGCTGTCAGCGACGAGGTCGGCCTCGTAGCGTCGGAGGGCGTCGCGTACGTCCTTGACGCGAATACTCCCCGAGTAGGGGATGGCGCGGTGGTCGCGCGCCGCGATCTCCTCGCCGACGCCGAGGGATTCGTCCACCGCCACGAGCAGTTCCACGTCCTCGACGGTGTCCAGTTGCGAGAGTTTCTTCTCGACGTATTCGGGGGTCCAGAAACCCATTATCTCGAAGAAGATGCGAAAGTCAGCATACTCGTAGTCGAACGCGAAGTCAGGAATCATCACCGCGGCACCTGCCTCGAGCGGTTCGGGTTCGCGTACGAGCGTCCAGTCCAGGTCAAGAGCCTCGAACCGGGTAGCGAACTCGCGTTCGACGCCGCTGTCGAACGACACGTCGCTCACGGGTTCCGTACCGGGTGGGCGTACGGAGTCGGCGTCGGTGAGGACGAGTTCGCGCTCGGTTCCGTAATCGTCGATGTCGGCAGTGAGTCGCCATTCGGACGGTTTCACGACTGTCCGGAGGAGACGCGCGAACCGCGTTCCGTACCGGCGCGTCGAGCGAAAGAGCGCGTCGGGGCCGGTGACGACCACTTCACGTCCGGCCTCCGTCTTTCGAATCTCGTACATCAATCGCAGGCGCTTTACGGCGGAGACGAGCGCCTTCGGGTCCGAACTCCGCACTCGGAGTTCGGTCGCGTCGAAGAGGGCCGTCTGGGCGAGCGAGAGGTTGTACTGGGCCAGCAGTTCGTCGGGGTTCCAGCGCGAGTCGAAGGCGGTGAGAATCTGGCGTTCCTCTAAATCGGCGTACAGCGACGTTACGATGTCGTCGGGAGTCGCGCCGAGACGCTTCGTCGCCCGCTGGAGGGCGGTTTCTCGGTCGGCGTCGCTGACGACGCCGACGGTCTCTGCCTCCTCGAACGTGATTTTTCGGGCGCGTTCCGGGACCACGGCGGCTTTGGTTTCGAACGTCGCTTCGCGTTCGAGTAGTTTCGCGAATCCCCGAACGAGTTTGAAATCCGGTGCCTCGGTTTCGAGGTCCGAGAGGGCAGCGTGGAGTTCGGAACGCGGTTCGCCGACGTGTCCCTGGTACGTGCCGAGGACGCGTGCGGCGAGGGGTCGGTGTTCGCGGCCCGCGAACTGCGGGTGATAGCCTCCCCCGGCGCGGGACACCCGGAGCAGGTCTTTCGTGAGCACGATTCACAGTACGACCGGAGAATACAAAAGGAATCTGAATGAGAAGATTCATTCCGGTTGACCAAGTGGAAAGAGTATGCGCAGACGAGAAGCCCTCCAACAGTTCGGACTCGTCGCTACTCTCGCCTCCACTGGCGGGTGTGCGGCTATCCTGCGCGGCGGCAGTCAGACCCCGAAAGACGGCGATAGGCGACGAGCGGGAAGCCTGAAAACCCAGAATTTCCGCGTCGAAGAAGGCGAGAATGGAAAACTCGTCATCGTCGCCACCGTGAAGAACGACGGCGAGAAGAAGTCGTCGGCGACGCTCAAAATCTCCGTCACCATCGACGATTCGGTTCACGAAAAACGACCGAAGGTGACCGTCCCTGGAGGAGAGGAAAAAGAGTTCTCCATCGTGATGCCGGTCGATTATTCGAGATACGAGAACGCATCGCGGACGAGCACCGACCTCAATCTGCAGTAACTATCGGCGTCGGTTCGCAACGCGAACTTCTGCGGTCTCTTCGCTCACAACTTCGTAGAGAATCGCCCGCCCTCCGTCTTCTTTTGCGCGTAAGATTCGTCCGAGTCGCTGCGTGAACTCGCGTTCGCTCCCGCTTCCGGAGAGGACGACTGCCACGTTCGCGTCGGGTACGTCCACACCCTCGTCCAACACGTTCGACGTGACGACGCGCGAGTACGCGCCGCGGCGAAATCGGTCGAGCACCTCGCGGCGCTCTTCGGTGGGCGTCTGGTGGGTGATGGCGGGGATGAGAAATCGCTCGGAGAGACGGTAGACGAGGTCGTTGTGTGCGGTGAAGACGATGATTCGGTCGTTTCGATGCTGGTCGAGAACGTCCGCGAGCGCCGTCACTTTTCCCTCGCTGTTCATCATGATATCTCGCGCACGTTGCTTGGCGAGGAGGGCGGCGCGGGCCTCCGGGTCGTTGCCCGACCGCTTGACGAGTTCCTGATAATCGCTTCCGCTCCGCATCTGGATGTTCGACCGGGCGAGATAGTCGGTGAAAACGTTCTGTGCCGTCTCGTAGCGGTCGCGTTCCTCGGGGGTGAGTTCGACCGACAGGCGTTTCACGTCGTAGGGTGCGAGATACTCGCCCGCGAGTTCGTCCACGTCGACGTCGAACACCTTCTCTCCGATGAGTTCGCTTACGACGTCGTGTGCCCCGTCGGGTCGTTCGAACGTCGCCGTCAGCCCCATCCTGGCCGGGGCGGCGAGCAGTCGTCCGATTTCACGGTAGCCCTCGCCGCCAAGGTGGTGTACCTCGTCGAAGACGACGAGACCGAAACGGTCGCCGATGTCGTCGGCCCGAAGGTAGGCAGAATCGTAGGTCGAGACGGTGAGGGCTTCGAGGCGCTGTTCGCCGCCACCGAGTTGGCCGATGGGAACGTCGAACTCCGTTTCGAGGATTCGACGCCACTGTTCGAGCAAGTCGATGGTCGGGACGACGACGAGCGTCGGCGTCTGGCAACGCTCGATAGCTTCGACACCGATGACTGTCTTTCCGCTTCCCGTCGGGAGTTCGAGGACGCCCCGTTTGCCGGCGTCGTCCCACGCGTCGAGGGCGTCCGCCTGATACCCTCGGAGTTCGTAGGCCGAGTGGAGCGGGGGGAGGTCCAGTAAGTCGAGGACGGAATCGTCGACCGTGACGCCGTCGAGTGCGTCGCGAATGGCGGCGTAGCGGAAGGCGGGGGCGCGGTGAGTCTTCGAACGTGGGTCGGATTCGGTGTACGGCACGTTGCGGTCGGTTTCGACCCGAAGAGTACCGTCCTCGAACGAGAGTGTCACGTCGGCCACACCGAACGTGGGGTGGGGACGACCTAAAATGTGCCGAGGCTCGTCTGAAGGCTTCTGTCGGTCGCGCCGTGTTCGAGTTCGTATCCCACCAGGTCGCGCATGTCGGTCGCGTAGGTCGTGCCCGCGCGTTCGAGCACGAGCACGCGGCCCTGCGTCCCGACGACGGTGCCGCTGGCCAGCGTCTCGTGGACGGGGGCGGAATCCAACTCGAAACCGTACTCGAACGCGAACGTCTCGAGAGGGTCGAACGAGGACAGAGCGTCTCGCCACGCCGCTTCGTCCACCGCCCGATTGAGGTCTCGAATCTTCGCGGGGACGCGGACGCGGTCGGTGAACGTCTCGGCGATTTCGGCTTCCATCTCGCGGGCGATTCGTCCGTCTTTCACGGTCCGGAGGTGGGCAGCGCGGTCTGCTCCTTGCTCGCGGAGGCGGGTTTGGAGTCGCCACTCGCGGGTGACGCCGACTTTGAACGTCGCGGGTGCGAACGCGGCGAGATAGATGGCGTGTTCTTCGTGACAGTCCATCTCGTCTTTTAGACAGGTTCCGGTACAGCGGGCACAGACCCACGTGCTCGTATGGGCCTCACAGTACGGCGTTCCGGAGCGGGAACAGGAGCGGTGGGTGTCACCGTCGAACGTGCCGGCGCAGTGGCGCTCTCCGAGGGTGTATTCGAGTTCGTCGCCGTCGACTAATCGTTCGCGTACGAGCGAATCGTCGTCGCTCACCAAGAGGGACGGCGGTCCATCTCCCGACACACCAGTTTCGTACCCGACGATTTGCACGAGGAGAGTTACGTTCCGCTCGATTGAAAGCCGTACCGATTGACGCGAGAACCCGATAATATCACATATACTATTTGTTTTGCCAACATGTTGATACATGATGATTTGGAGAAATTTGAAGGTAGGGGAAATCTTTTAATAACCAGTGGTTCGTATTAACATACCGTGCCGAACAGTGCCACAGGGAACACCGAGTGGGAGGTGGTCGAGGTGAAGGTCGGTTTCGATGGGTCGTCGGGTCGCGAGGCGGCGTTGGACTGTTTTGTGGAGGTCGTGAGTGAGTTCGAATCGCTCGACGTCGTTACGATTCGAGTCCCACGCGAACGTACGTCAGAGCTGGCTGCCCATACAGCGGTTCACTACGTCGAAGAAAACGAACGAGCGTTTACGCTCGACGATTGAAATGGCCGCTTCCGGAGTAAGGAGCGGTTAGAAACTTCTAATTCATAATTTAATTAAAATAGATTAGTAAATTATTTAAATTAGTACTAACTTATGATTAGTTGCATGGCAAGGAAAGCCAATGGTGTCTCGAGGCGGAACGTACTCAAACTGACTGGTGGTTCACTGGCAATGACGGGGGTGGCCGGACTCGCGGCGGCCAGCCCCGACGACACGGTCGAAGTCAACGTCGGCTTCGAGAGCGGACGTGGGCGCTCGGCGGCGCTGAACGCGGCGAGCGAGGTCGTTCGTGACTTCAATTCTATCGACGTCGTGACGATTCGGACGGCGAAAAAGGCCATCTCGGGGCTTCAGAACGACCCGAACGTGCGGTACGTCGAGGAGAACGGCACGATGCACGCCCTCGCGGAGACCGAACCGTGGGGCATCGAACGGGTGGACGCCGACGTCGCCCACCGCAACGGCGAGACCGGCGCTGGTGCCGACATCGCCATCATCGACACCGGCATCGACTCCGACCACCCGGACCTGCAGGCCAACCTCGGCGCGGGCAAAGCGTTCGTCGCCTGCAAAGGCGGTCCGAAGAAGTGTCGCTTTGCGTGGGACGACGACAACGACCACGGCACCCACTGTGCCGGAATCGCCGACGCCGTGGACAACAGCCAGGGCGTCATCGGCGTCTCCACCGAGGCGACGCTCCACGCCGTCAAAGTACTCGACAAGCGCGGTAGCGGGACGTACTCGGACATCGCGGCGGGTGTCGAGTACGTCGCCGACCAGGGCTGGGACGTCGGCAGCATGAGCCTCGGTGGCTCTTCGGGCTCCCAGACGCTCCACGACGCGGTCCAGTACGCCGTGAACAACGGCGTCTTCCTCGTCGCGGCGGCGGGCAACGACGGACCCTGTACCGACTGTGTCGGCTATCCGGCGGCCTACTCGGAAGTCATGGCCGTCTCCTCGACCAACAAGAGCGACGGTCTCTCGGGGTTCTCCAGCACCGGACCGGAGGTCGAAATCGCAGCACCGGGGTCGAACATCTATTCGTCGATTCCCGGTGGGTACGACACCTTCTCGGGAACGTCGATGGCGTGCCCGCACGTCGCAGGTGCGGCGGGTCAACTGATGGCCAACGGGTCGTCGAACACGCAAGCGCGTGATACGCTCAAGCAGACAGCCGAAAGCATCGGTCTCGCATCCAACGAGTCCGGTTCGGGCTTGCTGGACGTGGCGGCCGCGCTCGGTCTCGACTCCAGAGACGACACGTAACTCGTCGAAGTACGGCTATCACGGTTCATTTTTTGGACTCAATCAAGTCGATACGCTGGTGTAATTTACTTCCAATCTTTTTATAATATCATTATCCCACCCAATGATTATTTAGTTCTGTATGCCATAATAATAATATGCATGTCACGGAAAGCCAATGGTGTTTCGAGGCGGAACGTACTCAAACTGACTGGCGGTTCCCTGGCAACGGCCAGTGCGAGCGGTCTCGCGGCGGCCAGCCCCGACGACACGGTCGAAGTCAACGTCGGCTTTAGCAGTGAACGCGGCCTCTCGGCGGCGCGTGACGCCGCGACCGACGTGGTTCGTGAGTTCAACTCCATCGACGCTATCACGATTCGCACGAGCCAGAAAGCGGCGACGGGTCTGGAGAACAACCCGAACGTGCGCTACGTCGAGGTGAACGGCACGATGGAAGCCCTCGCGGAGACGCTCCCGTGGGGTATCGACCGCGTGGACGCCGAGGTGGCACACGCGAACGGTGATATGGGTGCAGGTGGTGACATCGCTATCATCGACACCGGTATCGACGACGACCACCCGGACCTGCAGGACTACCTCGGCACGGGCAAGGCGTTCGTCTCCTGTGGAAACGGCGGGTACTTCGGAAACTGCGCGTTCTCAGGAAACAGCAACTCGTGTAACGTCTCGTGGTCGGACGACAACGATCACGGCACTCACTGCGCCGGTATCGCCGCGGGCGACGACAACACCGAAGGCGTCGTCGGCGTCTCACCACACGCGACGCTCCACGCCGTGAAGGTGCTCGACTGTGGCGGCAGTGGTTCGTACTCGGACATCGCGGCGGGTGTCGAGTACGTCGCCGACCAGGGCTGGGACGTCGGCAGCATGAGCCTCGGCGGCTCCTCGGGCTCCCAGACGCTCCACGACGCGATTCAGTACGCGTACAACAACGGCGTCTCGCTCGTCGCGGCGGCGGGCAACGACGGGCCCTGTACCGACTGTGTCGGCTACCCGGCGGCCTATCCGGAGACCATCGCAGTCGCGTCCTCGAACAGCAGCGACGAACAGTCGTCGTTCTCCAGTCAGGGGCCCGAAGTGGACATCATCGCGCCCGGTACGGACATCTACTCGACCGTCCCTGGCGGCTACGACACCTTCTCGGGAACGTCGATGGCGACCCCCCACGTCGCCGGTGCGGTCGACATGCTCATGGCGAACGGCTACACTGCCCGTGACGCGGAAGACCAGATTCTAAGCACAGCCAAAGACATCGGCCTCTCGAGCAACGAGCAGGGACAGGGTCTCCTCGACGTGGCGGCGGCAGCGGGCTACGATTCGAGCGACAACTGACCACGAACTGCGGTTCCGTCGGCATTTTTTCGCATTCCCGTTCGACTACTCGATAGTTCTCCCCGGGTAGACGAACGACGGGGCACGAAGTGAGCTAAAGAGGACGGCCGGAGACGTCCGTCTGGCGAGCAACGAACGCTGGTCGGGGCTGCTCTACGTGGTGGCCCACTCGGGGTCTTCCAGCGATAGCACGCGACGCCTCGGGCGGGGCAACCTTTTCGAATCACCACGCCGAAACGGGAATCAATGACCCTCGAAAGCGACGTGACCGTAACGACGACGGATGGCACCGTCGAGTTCGAACTGACGGTCCGAAACCCGGACGCCGACCCGGTCGACGTGACCTTCCGAAGCGGTCTGGAGGCCGACTTCGCCGTGTTCGAAGGCGACAGGGAGGTCTGGCGGGCGAGTGCGGGGCGAATGTACACACAGGCACTTCGGTCGAAGACGTTCGACCCCGGTACCAAGGAAACCTACACCGAGGGGTGGGCCGACCCGACGCCCGGTCAGTACACCGTCGTCGCGACGCTCGAACTCGTGGAAGAAGACGTAGAAGCCCGAACGGATTTCTCGGTGTAGTTCGCGGATTACAGTCGTTCGAACAGTTGTTCGGCCGCCTCACGAACCGCCTCGTCGCTGCTCTGGGAGGGTTGCCAACCGAGCGCGGAGAGTTTCTCGATGGAGAGGCGCATCTTCGGCACGTCGCCGGTCCAGCCGCGGTCGCCGCCGGTATACTCGTACTCGGGGTCTACCCCCATCACGTCGGCCACGATGTCGGCGATGGTGTTGACGGACGTGGTCGTTTTCGTGCCGAGATTATAGGTGTTCATCGCGTCGTCTGCGTTCTCTACGACGTAGCGAATCGCCTCGGTACACTCGGTGACATGCATGTACGACTTCTCCTGGAGACCGTTGCCGAGAATCGTGAGTACGTCCGGATTCTCGTCGAGTTTCTCCACGAAATCGGGCACGACACCGGCACCGAAGCGCGGACCGACGATGTTCGCGAAACGGAAGTTCCACACCGTGAAATCGTAGGAGTGAGCGAACGTCGAGAGCAACGCTTCCTCGGAGAGTTTCGCCGCACCGTAGATGCTGATGGGTTCGAGCGGGGCGTAATCCTCCGGCGTCGGGCGGGGGGCCTCGCCGTAAACGGTCGAAGACGAGGTGTAGACGAGATTTCGCACTCCCACGTCGTCCATCCGTTCGAGGATGTTGTAGGTCATCTCGCCGTTGTCCTCGAACTGCGGGCGTGGGTCGTCGGTGTTGACGTACTTGTCCGCCGCCGCGAAGTGGAAGACTGCATCGAGGTCGCCGTCGATGACCTCCGCAACGGCAGTCTCGTCGGTTAAGTCTGCCTGCACGAACTCCGCTTCGTCGGGGACGGACGACCGAATCCCGTTGGAGAGGTCGTCTGCGACCATCACGTCGTTCGCTGCGACGAGGTCCGTGACCATCTGAGAGCCGACCAGTCCGGCACCGCCGGTTACCAGCACTCGCTTACCGGAGAGTTGCATGCACGAATCTGTGCAGGTAGCCGGGAAGTGTGTTCCGGTCTCTCGCGTCATCGAAACCCCCTAACTCCCCCGCCACCATCTCTCGGCCATGCAGAACGAACAATCGGTCACCGTCGTTCGGCTCGGCCACCGACCCGGACGCGACGAGCGGATGACCACGCACGTCGGTCTCACGGCCCGCGCGCTGGGGGCAGACCGCGTCGTCCTCCCCGACAACGCGGGGAAATCGCGCGACACCATCGCGGACATCACCGACCGGTTCGGCGGCCCCTTCGAAGTCGAATGCTCCGGGAGCCAGAAGGCGCTCATCCGAAACTGGGAGGGCCGCGTCGTCCACTTGACGATGTACGGCGAGCGGATTCAGGACGTCGAAGCGGACGTTCGAGCGGCGCACGCCGACCGACCGCTCCTCGTCGTCGTCGGTGCCGAGAAAGTCTCGTTCGACGTGTACGAGGCCGCCGACTGGAACGTCGGCGTGACGAACCAACCGCATTCGGAGGTCGCAGGGTTGGCGGTCTTCCTCGACAGGTTGTTCGAGGGGCGAGAGCTGGACAGAGAGTGGGTCGACGCAGACCAGCGAGTGATTCCGAAACGAACCGGGAAACGAGTGGAATCGGTCAAAAACGAAGAGTAGACGGTGGCACAATCTGACCGAACCCGACCGCTGGAACCGGTCGACACGATCGCCTCGAAACGAGAATCCCGACGAACCTGCTGGAGATAAGTGGCCCGGGCGAACACCACCACACATGACCGACGACCCTTCGAACGACGACGCGACCGACGGTTCTTCGGACGCACTGACGGTTCTCGTCCTCCGGCGTGGAACCCACGGGATGCCCATCACCGAGTACGTCGCGGAGCTCCGAGAACGGCTACCGGAACACGAGATTCTCCTCGCCCGAACGCCGGACGAAGAACGCGAGCTAATCGCAGACGCCGACGTCGTGACTGGCATGACCATCGGAGAAGAACTGCTCGGCCACGCCGACGACCTCCGTCTGTTCGCCTGCGCTTACGCCGGAACGGGCCACCTGCCGCTCGACGCGCTCGAATCAAGGGAGGTGGCGGTGACGAACGCCTCCGGGGTTCACGGGCCGAACATCGGCGAGTACGCCCTCGGGGCCATCCTGACGTTCGTCCGGGGTTTCCTCCGAGCACGACGCCAGCAGTCACGGCGAGAGTGGCGGCACTTCCAGGCGGGAGAGTTGCAGGGGAGCACGGTGACCGTGGTCGGGATGGGTGCCATCGGCCAGGCGGTCGTCGAGCGTCTGCAGGGGTTCGGCGTCGAGACAGTCGGCGTGCGCTACTCGCCCGAGAAGGGCGGCCCGACCGACGAGGTGTTCGGCTTCGACGACGTTCACGACGCACTCGCCCGCACCGACTACCTCGTGCTGGCCTGTCCGCTGACCGACGAGACGCGCGGGCTCCTCGACGCTGCGGCGTTCGACACCCTCCCGCCGGACGCCGTGCTGGTGAACGTCGCACGGGGCCAAGTGGTCGAGACGGACGCGCTCGTGTCGGCACTCCGTGGCAACGGGATTCGCGGCGCGGTGCTGGACGTGACCGACCCGGAACCGCTGCCGGAAGACCACCCGCTCTGGAACTTCGAGAACGTGCTCGTCACGCCACACAACGCCGGGCACACGCCCGAGTACTACGCTCGGCTCGCGGACATCGTCGCCGAGAACGTCCGGCGGATTTCGAAATCCAGTCGGACCGACGACCTCGAAAACGGGGTCGTGTAGACGGGGCTCGATTACTCACTACCGAGTACTACCGTCGAAAAAATCCGCGTCCGAAAGTTGGCTTACCAGAGCTGTGCGGCAGGTGTCTCGCAGTCGTCGCAGACGGCTGCTTCGTTGCCTTTGTACGTTCCGCGTTTCAGTCGGCCGTCGTGACACCAGTGGCATTCTCGTCCTACGAGGCGTCCGATGACGCTCGACTCAGTCGTCGAACTCATATCTCGATTCGAGATTCCGCCCCCCGCGCCATGAACTTGCTGGCCCACCTTGCAGGCAGTTTATCCTTCAGGAGCCGCTACGAATCAGTATGAGCGAACGAACCGACCTTCCCGAGAGCGAAGCGGAGTGGCGCGAGCGACTGAGCGACGAAGAGTACCGCATCCTCCGCGAGCAGGGAACCGAACGACCGCACACCGGCGAGCATCTCGACCGGAAAGACGACGGCACCTACGTCTGTGCCGGCTGTGGCGCGGAGCTGTTCGACTCGGACACGAAGTACGACTCTCACTGCGGCTGGCCGAGTTTCTACGACGTGCCCGACGGAAACGTCGAGACGCGAACCGACACCAGCCACGGGATGGTGCGAATCGAAGTCGTCTGTGCGACCTGCGGCGGGCATCTGGGCCACGTCTTCGAGGACGGCCCGGAACCGACCGGGAAACGCTACTGTATCAACAGCGTGGCGCTCGATTTCGACGAAGAGTAGTTCGCGAGGGCTCGACGAGAGCCAGTCGACCGCGCGATTCGACAGACTCGACTGCCTGACCGCTGTCATTTTCACCTCCCTTTTCGACGTTCTGAAATGGACGTAACAGTGCTCGGTTCGGGGGGTAACTTCCCGCTGCCGATGCCGACCTGCGACTGTCGGGTCTGTGTCGAAGCGCGCGAGAACGGACTCCCGCACTCTCGGGCCGGTAACGCGACGTTCGTCCACGACGCAAAGGCGCTCGTGGACGCCCCCGAGATGGTCTGGCAGATGTTGAACCGCGAGCGAATCTCGGACGTGGAGTACGTCTTCGTCTCGCATCACCACAGCGACCACGTCCGCGGTCTTCGGGTCGTGCAGGCGCTCGGCCGCGAGGGCTTTCCGATGTCCACGTGGGAGAAGACAGCGCCACCGACAATCGTCGTCAGCGAGAACACCTACCAACTGCTCGAACGGGCACACGGAATCGTCGCCGACTACGAGGACTGGGGGTTCGCCGAGTTCGAACGTCTCGACGACGGCGAGACGATGGACTGCAACGGCGTGGAAGTGACCAGCCTCGGCTGGGAGATGGAACCCGACGGCGAGAATCTCATCTTCGGATTCCAGTTCGACGACGGGGACTCCGAGACCCTCGTCACGCCCGACGAGACGAAGTTTCTCGACACCGACCGACTGGCAGACGACCTCGACCTGTGGGTTCAAGAGTGTGGTCTGTTCCGGAACGACCCCGAAGGAAATCCCATCTTCCACGACGACCTGTGGGAGCAGGAGACGGAACTGGAGATAACCTTCGAGGAGACTCTAGAGCAGGTGCGTGACGTTCGCCCCGACAGGGCTGTCCTCACCGAGATAGACGAACTGTTACAGCGAAGTTACGACGATTTCTGCGATCTCGAAATGGAGTACACGGACCTGAACCTCAGATTCGGCTACGACGGGATGAAGATATCCGTCTGACCTGACTATCTCCAGAACCTGACCACCTCGCCATCGTACCGCCCGAACGACACGCCTTTCCCACCGCCCGAGAAAATCACGGTCATGGATAGAAAGCGAGAGCTTTCGAGCATCGACCTCGCCGCTGTCGTCCGCGAACTCGGTTCATACGAGGGCGCGAAGGTCGACAAAGCGTACCTCTACGGCGACGACCTCTTGCGTCTCAAGATGCGGGATTTCGACAGCGGTCGCCTCGAACTGCTCGTGGAAGTGGGCGAGATAAAGCGGGCGCACGTCTCTGCGCCGGAGCACGTCCCGGCCGCACCAGGCAGGCCGCCGAACTTCGCCATGATGCTCCGCAACCGCCTGAACGGGGCGGACTTCGCGGGCGTCGAACAGTACGAGTTCGACCGTATCCTCCAGTTCCACTTCAAACGCGGAGACGGCGATACGACCATCGTCGCGGAGTTGTTCGGCCAGGGTAACGTCGCCGTTCTGGACGAGAACAACGAAGTCGTCGACTCCCTCGATACGGTGCGACTCAAGTCCAGAACCGTCGCACCGGGGTCACAGTACGAGTTCCCTGACTCGCGGGTGAACCCCCTCACCGTCGGCTACGAGGAGTTCGCCGCCCGGATGGACGACTCGGACACCGACCTCGTCAGAACGCTGGCGACACAGCTCAACTTCGGCGGCCTGTACGCCGAGGAGGTCTGTACCCGCGCCGGCGTCGAGAAGGCCAAAGACATCGCCGAGTCGGGCGAGGAGGAGTACGAACGACTGTACGACGCCATCGAACGACTCAAAGAACCGCTGGAGACGGGGCAGTTCGACCCCCGGGTGTACTACGAAGACGACACCCGCGTCGACGTGACGCCGTTCCCCCTAGAGGAGTACGAGGGCCGGGATTCGGAGGCGTTCGAGTCGTTCAACGCCGCCGTGGACGACTACTTCACGAACCTCGATTTGACCGAAGACGAGGGAACGCAGGGCGCACAGGAGCCACAAAAACCCGACTTTCAGGCACAAATCGAGAAACAAAAACGCATCATCGAACAGCAGGAGGATGCGATAGAGGGCTTCGAACGGCAGGCACAGGCCGAGCGCGAGAAGGCCGAACTGCTCTACGGCAACTACGGATTCGTGGACGAAATCCTCTCGACGATTCGGGCCGCCCGCGCCGAGGACACGCCGTGGGAGGAAATCGAAGCCAGATTCGAGGAGGGGGCAGAACGCGGAATCTCGGAAGCCCAGGCAGTACGGGTTATCGACGAACGCGAGGGAACCGTCACCGTCGAAATCGACGACACCGAAATCACTCTCCGTCCGGAGGACGGCGTCGAGAAGAACGCGGACCGCATCTACACGGAGGCGAAGCGAATCGAGGAGAAGAAGGCGGGCGCACAGGCCGCCGTCGAGGACACCCGCGAGGAACTCGAAGCGGTCCGCAAGCGGCGAGAAGAGTGGGAGGCAGAACCGACACCGGACGACGACGAGGAAGAGTCGGCGGAAGTCGACTGGCTATCGCGGGCGTCCATCCCCATCAGAAAACAAGAACAGTGGTACGAGCGATTCCGCTGGTTCCGAACGTCGGATGGCTTTCTCGTCATCGGCGGGCGCAACGCCGACCAGAACGAAGAACTCGTCAAGAAGTACATGGACAGAAACGACGTGTTCTTCCACTCACAGGCCCACGGCGGTCCGATAACCGTCCTGAAGACGTCCGACCCGAGCGAACCCTCGACGGACGTGGAGGTTCCAGACCAGAGCAAACGGGAGGCGGCCCAGTTTGCCGTCTCCTACTCGTCGGTGTGGAAAGACGGTCGGTTCTCGGGTGACGCCTACCAGGTCTCACCGGACCAGGTGTCGAAGACGCCGGAGAGCGGAGAGTATCTGGAGAAGGGCGGGTTCGCCATCCGCGGCGACCGTACCTACTTCCGCGACGTGCCGGTCGGCGTCGCGGTCGGAATCACCGTCGAGCCGAACACCCGCGTCGTCGGTGGCCCTCCCTCGGCCATCGAGGGGAAGGCGGTCACGACCATCGAGGTCGAGCCGGGACAGTACGCACAGAACGACGCCGCCAAGCGACTCTACCGGGAGTTCCGCGAGCGATTCGAAGATACGTCGTTCGTTCGGAAGGTCGCCAGTCCCGATTTGATTCAGGAGTTCCTCCCGGCGGGCGGCAGTCGGATGGTGGACTGATCCCTGTTCTAGAGTATTCGATACGTACTGTTTTTGTCGAGAACTGTTAAGCAGGTAGACGGCGTCTATCTACGTAGGTCGGGCGTTCTACTCGGTCGTAGACCCGACTGTGGGGGCAATCATGTTCAACGATAGCATAAACTACCTGAAAGACAGCGACGACGCCGCGATAACGGTACTCATCGGCGGTTTGCTCGGAATCCTCGGCTTTCTCGTCGTACCGGCGCTGATCGTGGAAGGATACGTCATTCGCGTCCTTCGACGCGTGTCGGCCGGCGACACGGACGCACCGAAGTTCAGCGACTGGACGACGTTGACCGTAGACGGTCTGAAAGCCGTCGTCATCGGCATCGTCTACCTCGTCATCCCGGCGCTCATCGCTGCCGTGTTCGTCGGTGGTGGCGTGACGCTCGCGAACGACCTGCCCTTGGTCGGTGGATTAATCGCCGTCCTCGGCGGGGTGTTGACGCTCGTCGCCGGACTCGCGGTCTGGTACGTGATTCCTGCGGCGTTCGTCCGGTTCGCGGAGAAGAACGCGTTGGGGGCCGCGTTCGATTTCGAATCGCTCACGCCCATCCTTCGAAACCGCGAGTACGCTACCGGATGGCTCCTCGCACTGGGTGTCCTCGTCGTCGCCTTCGTGCTCGCGAGCGCGGTCTCTGTCGTCCCGCTCGTCGGCTGGCTGGCGGCGGTGCTGATTGGCTTCTACGCGCAAGTGACGGCGGCGTACATCTACGCCCGGTCGTACGCGGAAGCGAACGAGCACCGACTTCGGAGCGGGCCGGAGATGGAAGACGGTCGACCCGCAGTCTGATTTTTTCTTCGAACCGTGACAGATGGCTACTCTGTGGATACTCGACGTTCGACGTGAAAACGGAGACGGGCGAGTTCGACCTCAGTTCATCGGCGTCGCGGCGGACCCCGGCGACTGACTCTGCTGGTGGGTCGCCTCGCCGAACGCAGTGCCGAACATGTAGCTTCCTGCGAGATAGAGCCAGAAGTAGAAGAACGGGAACAGGAGATACCCGAGACCGAGCGTGACGAGTGCGAGGACGTTGGCCAGCACTCCAGCGACGAACGCGACGAGGAACACGGTCACGACGACGATGTAATCTCTGCTCGTCAGTACCGGGGTGAGCGTGTCGAAGTCGAATGCGGCACCGATGTTTCCGGCGCGACCGAAGTTCGTGAGTGCTACCGGAAGGACGTACTGGATGACGAACGCGAGTATCATCGCGAGGAAGATACCAAGGAGACCCAATCCAGTGAAGAGATCTCCTGCGTCGCCGCCTGCACTGCCGCCGATTCCGATGAAGGCGGCCATCACTCTCATCATGATTATCGGGACGATGGAGTAGGCGAGGACGACGAGCGTCGCCTTCAGTCCATCGACCAACAGGTCGCCCCAGTCCTCGAAAGCGGGCGGTTCCGTTTCACTGCGTGAGGCTGCCACCAACGCTCGTATCATGTATCCCAGCACGATGAAAGCCGGGATGAGCAGAAACGAGAACACGATCAGGACGCCGCCGATGATGTTTCGTGCTATCTTTCTGCGAGGAGAGAATCCCGCCGTTTACGGCGGGAGTGAATGCGACAACCTCTGACACAATCCACCGTCGATGGCAGGCTGGATATTCAACATTAATCTATACCATTAAGTAGATTTATCTACATAAGCTATGTATGGCGATTGAAGTCACGCGCACCTACATTGGTTCCATCCAGAACCACCGGCAGGTGTGTGATGGCCTCGATTCGCTCGGATATTCCGCCTCAAAAATCTGGAACGTCGCACGATGGACAGCAGACCGCGTATGGGATGAGATTGGCGAGATCCCCGACGAAGCCCCGCTCAAATCGTACATGAAGAACCAAGCGTGCTGGAAAGACCTGAACGCACAATCCAGTCAGAAAGTCATCGAAGAACTTTCCGACGCTTTCCAGTCGTGGTTCAACCTGCGACAGAAAGACCCAGAGGCAAATCCACCCGGCTACCGCAAACACGGTGACAACCGCCCTCGTTCCACGGTCATGTTCAAAACAGACGGCTTCAAGCACGACCCCGAGAACAACCACGTCCGACTCTCAAAAGGCTCGAACCTGAAAGAACATTTCTCAGACTTCCTGCTCTGCGAGTACCAAACTCGCCCCGACGTTGACCTCGGTGAGGTCAACAAGGTGCAGAACGTTCGCGCCGTCTGGAATGGTGACGAGTGGGAACTGCACTTCGTCTGCAAAGTCGAACTCGAAACCAACGACTCCGCAGGCGATGGCGTTGCAGGCATCGACCTCGGCATCACAAACATCGCTACGGTCGCTTTCCCCCACGAATACGTGCTTTATCCCGGTAACTCGCTCAAGCAGGACAAGCACTACTTCAAACGTACCGAGTACGACACCGGGGGCAAGAACGGCCCGTCCGAGAAGTCGATGTGGGCACGTCGGAAACTCGCAGACCGTGAGACGCATTTCTACCACGTTCTCACGGACACCATTATCACCGAATGTGTCGAACGCGGTGTTGGCACGCTCGCGGTGAGTTGGCCCGAAGACGTGCGAGAGTCAGACTGGGGCAAGACCGGCAACAAGAAGTTGCATACGTGGGCATTCGACCGCATCTACCAGTACCTCGCATACAAAGGTGAGATACGTGGCGTCGAGGTACTGAAAGAAAACGAGTGGGACACCTCAAAGACCTGCTCGCGGTGTGGTGACGACACGAAGTCGAACCGTGTCGAACGTGGCTTGTACGTCTGCTCGTCGTGTGAGTTGGTGGGTAACGCGGATTGTAACGGGGCGGAGAATATGCGCCAGAAGATAACTCCGAGTTCTCATGGAGAGGATAGGAGTAACGGTTGTGTGGCACAGCCATCGACATATTTGTTCGACCGCGAGAGCGGGATGTTTCACACGAGAGAACAGGTTGTGTCGTAAACCAGCAAATATCCCACCTGTGGAACGGGAAGCCCCGCCGTTTACGCCGGGGAGGATGTCACTCCGTCGTCACCGTTCGTCGGATACGAGAGTGCGTCTTCTAACATACGAGACAACTATTCTAATCAGAGTATTTAGTGATATTTGATAGTTTCTGTAATCTGTGGTGAACTCCGAATAGTAGGGCACTTACCGGCGGGAAACACACTGCCATGCATGCAGATTCACGATCGAACGTCCCTCGACGGGAACAGAGAGCGAATCACGCTCGTTCCCGAGAGCCTGGACGACCTCTGGCATCTCACCTACCTCCTCGAACCGGGTGACGAAGTCGCGGGAGATACGACTCGACGCATCCAGCGACCCGACGACCAGATGCGCGATACGGGCGGCGAGCGAGAGCACATGCACGTCACGATAGACGTAGAGGACGTGGAGTTTCATCGGTTCGCTAATCGTGTTCGGGTCGGGGGCGTCATCGCCGACTGCTCGCGCGAAGACCAGTTGGGTCTCCACCACACGCTCAACGTCGAAGAACGGGACAAAATCTCCATCACGAAGGTGTGGAAACGCGACCAGCTAGACCGACTGGACGACGCCGTCGAAGCGACCGACAGTCCAGACGTCGCCATCGCCACGGTTGAAGAGGGCCAAGCACACATCCACACCGTCGCCCAGTACGGAGCGGACGAGTACGCTTCGTTCACGGGGACGACGGGAAAAGGCGAGTACGCGGGGGGACGCACCGAACTGTTCGACCAGTTGGGGTCGGCGCTCACGCACCTCGACGTGGACGCCATCATCCTCGCGGGACCGGGGTTCACGAAACAGGACGCCTACGACCACATCGTCGATACGTACCCCGACCTGACTGAGAAGATGACGCAGGTGGACGTGAGTGCGGTCGGCGACAGAGGTGTTCACGAGGTGCTGAAACGCGGTGCCGTCGCAGACGTACAGGAGGAGACGCGAATCGCGGAGGAGGCGGAACTCATCGACGAACTCACGAAGCGCATCGCGGAGGGTGCAAAAGCCGCGTACGGTATCGAAGAAGTGGCACGCGCCGCCGACTTCGGAGCGGTCGAACACCTGCTCGTGCTGGACGAGCGACTTCGGATGGAGCGCGGCGCGACCGGCGAAGAGGAATCCGGTGGCGAGTGGGCCATCGACGTGAACGAGGTCATCACGGACGTCGAGCGAAAAGGCGGTGACGTCACCGTGTTCTCTCACGAGTTCGCACCGGGCGAACAGCTGTCGAACCTGGGGGGTATCGCGGCCCTGCTCCGCTATCGATTGGAGTAGTCTCGCCGGTAGAGATACGCCGCCAACCCCGCGATGCCGAAGAAGCCGACGACCAGCGCTCGAACGAGGGGAGCGGATTGCTCGCGCCGGGTCGACTCGCGGTAGACATAGTAGCCGGCGGTCGGCCAGAAGACGAGGAGATAGAGCACGAGACGGACCACTGCGCCATCGCTAGCACCGAGGACGTCCATACCTGCGTATTGCTGGCCCACGGGATAGGTTTACCGCACCGGCAAGAACGCTTAACCGCCGCGCGGCCGGAATTTCGGTAGGATGTTTCTGTATCTGGCGGGGAAGTTTGCCATCGTCGCGGTGTACTATCTCGTCAGGCTCGTTCCCGTCGCCGGTCTCAAACTCTCCGATCGCTACGAACACCGGATGTTCGGCCCCGTAGTCGAAGACGTCTCGGTGACGGACGTCCGGGGCGAGCGGTCGGGACGGTCGGTCGTCGTCGAAATCGAGTTCGACAACGACAGCACGCTCAACGCGCACATCGTCGGTGGGAACGTCAGGCTGGGACGCGAACGGGACGGTGAGACGGTCTGTAACCTCGTCTGGATGGACGACCTCGCCTCGACACCGAAGAACGTCGAGGCGTCGAAAATCGAGGCCGAAGGCACCGGTACGCTCCGACTCGAACGCAGCCTCGACGCCGACGAACTCTGGGTGGATGGTCAGCTGCGGTTGCGTCGAATCGTGACGGTTCGGGAGCGAGAACTGCCGTTGGGCGTCACGACGTTCACCCTGCCGGACGAATCGGTCGGCGTCGAACCAGACCACGAAGACCAGCGAACCGCAGCCGACTAGAGAGTCACCGACAGCAGGTCTTCGGCGAAGCGAACGTCGCCGTCGTAGTGGGTGGCGATAGAGTCCAACATCGCCTCGTGTTTGCCGTCCGTGTGGGGGTAGAGGTGCGTGAGATAGACGCGACCGATGTCCACGTCCGAGAGCGCCGAACCGAGCTGGTCGGGCGTCGGGTGATTCGACACGTCGACCTCGTCGGGGAACGAGCAATCGTGGACGAGAACCGCAGACCCGTCGGCGAAGTTCGCCAGGCCGGAGAACGCCTCGCTGTCCCCGCTGAACGTGAACTCGTCGCCGAACCGGTAGGCCAGACAGATCGAGGAGTGACGCGTCTCGAACCCTTCCACGTCGAAGCCCGCCACGGAGAACGCCTGCGTCCCGACCTCCCGAACCTGGAGGTCGATCCGCCCGTCTAAATACTCGTGGACGGACAGCAGTCCATCGAGGAGGGATTTCGTCCCTTTCGGCCCGACGACTTCGAGGTGGTCTTTCCCCGCGAGCCAGCGAGCTTTGAGCAGCGGGAGGAGGTCGGCGACGTGGTCTACGTGATGGTGGGTCAACAGGACGGTCGAGACGTTCTCGTAGCCCACTCCTGACTGCTGAAGGCGGTGGAGGACGCCGCTGCCACAGTCCACGAGGAGGCGACGCCCGTCGTCTTCGAGGACGATTCCGGTCTGAAACCGCTCGCCGGTCGGCATCGCACTTCCCGTGCCGAGGAACGTGACTCGCATGTGTACATGGGCGTGGAGGAGGGTGAAAAAGCTTCATTCCGTGTGCGTCGCGCGACCCCCGTCCCGGATTTTCGTCGACGTGCGACGGATGGGACGCCGACAGCGAGGCCCCATCGCTCGTGTCACGAAAGGGTAAGCCTCAAGTTTTAGGTCTGCCTAATCTCGTCAGCGATGGAGTTGACTCGTCGGGACGCACTGGCAGCCCTCGTCGCGAGCGGGGTCACGGTCGCGGGAGGCGCGGCCTTCCTCGACGCTCGCGAGTCGGACGAGGCCGACGATGCGACGCTGTCCGAACGCGACGTCGAGACCCTCGTCGCGGTGGCCCGCGTGGTCTATCCCTCACAGGTCTCGGGGGTCAGGAAGTTCGTGGAGACCTACGCTCTCGGACGCGTCGACGACCGACCCGCGTACCGCCGAGGGATGGCCGACGTTGTCGCCACGCTCGACGACTACGCGACCGATTGGCGCGACGGACACTTCTCCGCCCTCGATTCGGAGGGTCGGGACACGCTCCTCCGAGAGATGGGGGTCGCCTCTGCGACTCCCGACCCGGAGGGCACCGACGCCGAGCGCATCCGCTACTATCTCGTCAACGACCTCCTGTTTGCGCTCTACACCTCGCCTGCGGGCGGCGAACTGGCGGGCATCGAGAACCCGCAAGGACACCCCGGCGGACTCGAAAGCTACCGGCGGGGGCCGAACCGATGACCGACAGAACGCCATCGAATCGCGTCGACGTCTGCGTCGTCGGTGCCGGTCCGGCGGGTGCACTGGTCGCCCACACGCTCGCACGACGGGGTCACGACGTGGTGGTCCTCGAAGCGGGCGAACGATTCGAAGTCGAGGACAAGAAACGCCGGATGGAACGGGCGATACGACCCGCCCACGGGGCGCTTTCAGTCTGGGACATGGGTGGAAAACGGGACGCCTACACCTCTGTGGGGGAGGAATCGTACCCCTTGAACCACACTCGCGTCAAGGGGGTCGGTGGCACCACGCTCCACTGGCAGGGGATGGTGATGCGCCTCCACGAATCTGACTTCGACGCGTGGCCCATCTCCTACCGTGACGTGCGGCCGTACTACGCCCGCGCCGAATCGGCGCTGGGGGTCGCGGGTGCGAACGACAACCCCTTCGCACCACCCCGAAAGCGACCCTTCCCCCTCCCCGCGTTCCGCCCCTCGTACAGCGACTCCCTCTTCGCCGACGCGTGTGAGAGCCTCGGCGTCACGATGCACTCGGTGCCGAACGCGCGCAACTCCGAACCGCACGACGGACGAAGCCAGTGTGTCGGTTTCGGCACCTGCAAACCGGTCTGTCCCTCCGGCGCGAAGTACAGCGCGGACGTCCACGTTCGAAAGGCCGAGGCCGAGGGAGCACGAGTCGTCGACCGCGCCGCGGTGCAGCGCCTCGAACACGACGCGTCGGGCGACCGAATCGAGGCCGCCGTCTACGCCACGCCGGACGGCGAACACCACCAGGAGGCCCGCCAGTTCGTGCTCGCAGGCGGCGGGGTCGAGACGCCACGTCTCCTCTTGCTCTCGGCGTCCGACCAGTACCCCGACGGGTTGGCGAATACGAGCGGGGCAGTCGGTCGCTACTTCATGGAGCACCTGTTCGCGGGGATGGGTGGGCGACTGGACGAACCCACCCGCCAGAACCACGTCGGCTTCCTGACCAGCGAGTGTCACCAGTTCTACGAGAACCCGTCGGCGGGCACGAAGGGAATCGACGCGTGGTCCGGCAGCGAACTCGCCCCCCTCAAACTCGAATTTCTGAACTACGCTGGCCCCTCGCCCGTCGAAATCGCGCTCGATGCGAACGAGTGGGGCGACGACCTGCTCGGGTCGATTCGGGAGACGTACGGCAACGCCATCGGCGTGGGTGCGCTGGCGGGGCAAGCACCGCGAGCGGAGAATCGAATCACGCTCGACCACGTGACGAGAGACGACCACGGCAATCCCGTCCCCGAAATCCAGTGGCGCGTCGACGAACGGACGAGAGCGACCCTCCGCCGGGCGAACGAGATTCAGCGCGCCATCTTAGAGGAACTCGACGCGGAGATTACGTGGCAGGTCGGTCCCGAGGACACCGGTCCGGCGTTCCATCACATGGGGACGACCCGGATGGGAACCGACCCGGAAGAGAGCGTCGTGAATCCACGTCTGCGGACACACGACCTGGAAAACTGCACCATCGCGTCGAGCAGCGTCTTCGTCACGAGTGGGGCGATGAACCCGACCCTCACCATCGCGGCACTCGCACTGAAAGCCGCAGACCACGTCCACGACCGACTTTAGCCGTCGTCTTCGACAGTCTCGTCGGTCCCGTCGGCTTCGGCGTCGCTCGCTCCGCTCGCGTCTCTTTTCGGGAGTACCGACGTGTTCGACGCGTCCGTCTTTCGCCGTCGCCAGAGCGTGACCGCACCGCCGACCGGAATCCCGAGAACGACGAGATACGGCACGAGGTACGCTGCACCGACGACCGTCGCCCGGAGTACGACGACCGTGCCATCGACCGAATCGAGGAAGGCGGCCAGTACGCCGGTATCGTACCACGACTTCTGGTCGGCGGTTCGCGCGTCGTTTTCCGGTCGAGGTTCGCGCATCTCCACCGTGACCGTCGAGTAGGCGACGCGGTTTTCGAGCGACTGCTCTCTTGCTTCGAGGCGCTCGATTTCGGACTGAACCTCGGAGAGTCGCTTCTGTACCGCCAGCACGTCCTCGGTGTCGCTGGCGTTCTGGTAGAGCTCACGGAGTTTCTCGCGTTGTGACCGGAGATTCGACAGGCGGGCTTCGAGGTCGACGAGTTGGTCGGTCACGTCCTGCGTTCCGGTACTCGATTCTACGACCTCACCTTCCCGTTTTGCCTCCTCGAAGAAGGTCGAGAAGTTCTCCTTCGGAACCCGGAACACGACGGTTCCGGTGGTCCACGTCTCGTTTCCGACGCGGTGGACGCGCTGGGTGGAGTCGCTGACGAACCCGCCCTGTCTGCGTGCCAACCGGGTGAGATTCCGACTCGACGTGTCGAAGCGCTCGACGGTCAGCGTGACGTTGCCAGTTCGGATGAGTGCCCGCTGCTGGACAGCGAGCGCCGACCGCTGTGAGTCCGTGGCGGTCGCGTCGGCTTTCGACTGCGAACCGCCGTCTGCGACCGTGTTCTTGGCGTCGCTCGCGCTGTCGTTCGACCCGGCACACCCGGCGAGTGCCACAAGGACGACCAGCGAGAGCACCACCACCACTCTTCGTGTCCGTGCTGTCATACTACGTACTGATAATTCAATCGACAAAGCTATTGGGTAGAGTGAAAGAGCCGTTTCACCCTTCTCGACTCGTCTCGCCGGACGGTCCATACACGTGAATCCGGTGTCGCGGAAGCAACGCCTTTCCCGCTGGCACACCCACGCGGAATCGTGACCGCCGACCAATCCACTTCCCGCGATTCGTCTACCGAACGGGACTCGTCCACGCCACGCGACGGTTCGTCGCCGCGAATCCTCGTCTCGGGTGAAACCCTCGTGGACTTTCTCCCGGAGCGTCCCGGTCCCCTCTCGGACGTTCCGTCGTTCGAACGCAGACCGGGCGGTGCGCCCGCGAACGTCGCCGTCGCTCTCGCCCGACTGGACGAGACGCCGTGGTTCTGGACGCGAATCGCCCGCGACCCGTTCGGCGACTATCTCACCGACGCGCTCGCCGACCCACTGCCGGACCGATTCGTCGAACGTGACCCGGACGCGAAGACGACGCTGGCGTTCGTGACCCACGACGAGGCGGGCGACCGGTCGTTCTCGTTCTACCGCGACGGGACGGCCGACACCAGACTTCGCCCCGGCGGCGTCCCGGACGAGGTGCTCGCCGAACTGCCGTGGGTGTACGTCGGCGGCGTGACGTTGGCCTCCGAACCCGCACGCACGGCAACGCTCGACCTCGCCGAACGCGCCCACGACGCCGGATGTACCGTCGTCTTCGACCTGAACGCCCGCCCCGAACTCTGGCCCGAGGGCGGATTCGCCGAGGCGGTTCGGGAGATGTTGGATTTCGCCGACGTCGTGAAAGCGACTCCGGACGACCTCCGGATGGCCGGATTCGAAGCCGACCCGTCGGGCGACACCGACGAGAGCGCCGACCTCGCGTCGGCCGTCTGCGAAGCGGGCCCCCACACCACCCTGCTCACGCTCGGACGGGAGGGAGCGTACGCGCAGGCGACCGAAGACGCTCCGTGGGGTGCCGGAACCGCGAGTCACGCGGGCTACGACATCTCGGTGACAGACACGACCGGTGCCGGGGACGCGTTCACTGCGGGTGCGCTCGCCGCACTCGCGGAGGGAAACCCGCTCTCTGACGTGCTCGCGTTCGCCAACGCGGTGGCGGCCCTCACGACGACCGAACCGGGTGCGATGACGGCGCTTCCGGACCGCGCGTCCGTCGGGACGTTTCGAGAATCGCAACAGTCTTCACGTGATTCGTAACGCCACTTTTATGCCATCTACGAGGAATCCGAGAGTAGACCACGACTGAGAACACATGGCTGATACAACAGGCGATACGACACAGGATTCGGCGCTCGAAGAGGCGTCGTTCGTGGAGTACGGTATCGAAGACAAACCACCGCTCGGGGAATCGATTCTGCTCGGCTTCCAGCACTACCTCACGATGATCGGTGCGAACATCGCCGTCCCGCTGGCGCTGGCGGGGGCGATGGGCATGCCGGCAGACCAGACGGCGCAGTTCGTCGGCACCTTCTTCGTCGTCTCCGGAATCGCGACGCTGGCGCAGACGACCTTCGGCAATCGCTACCCCATCGTGCAAGGGGCGACCTTCTCCATGCTCGCACCGGCGCTGGCGATCATCACCGTCATCGGCGGCGGGTGGCGCGTCACGTTGCTCGAACTGCAAGGTGCCGTCATCGCGGCAGCCTTCGTCGAGGTGGTGGTGGGCTACCTCGGACTGATGGGCTGGCTGAAAAGGTACCTCTCGCCGGTCGTCATCGCGCCGACCATCGCACTCATCGGGTTGTCACTGTTCGGCGTACCACAGATTACCGACGTGAACCTCGCCGCCCCGGGCGCACAACAGAACTGGTGGCTCGTCGGCCTCACGCTGGGTCTCATCGTCCTCTTCTCACAGTATCTCGACACCCATCGCGCATTCCGTCTCTTTCCCGTTCTGCTCGGCGTCGTCGCGGCGTGGGCCATTGCGTTCGTGCTGTCGTGGACGGGGTTCTACGCCCCCGGAACGCCGGGCTACGTGAACTACGGGCAGGTCGCCCAGGCCCAACTCGTCCAGCCCGTGATGCCCCTCCAGTGGGGGATGCCCCGGTTTACGCTCCCGTACATCATCGGGATGTTCGCCGGCGTCGTCGCCTCGATGATAGAGAGTTTCGGTGACTACCACGCCGTCGCCCGCCTCTCGGGCGTCGGCGCACCGAGCAAGAAGCGAATCAACCACGGCATCGGGATGGAGGGTATCGCGAGCGTCTTCGCCGGAATCATGGGCACCGGAAACGGGTCGACCTCCTACTCTGAGAATATCGGCGCAATCGGCCTGACGGGCGTCGCCTCGCGCTACGTCGTCCAGATAGGCGCGGTCGTCATGCTCGTCGTCGGCTTCGTCGGCTACTTCGGCCAGCTCGTGGCGACCATCCCCGGCCCCATCGTCGGCGGCCTGTTCATCGCCATGTTCGGGCAGATCGCCGCCGTCGGCCTGTCGAACCTGAAGTACGTCGATTTGGACTCCTCGCGCAACCTCTTCATCGTCGGCCTGGCCCTGTTCGCAGGACTCGCCATCCCGGCCTACATCGGGAACATCGGCACCGGGATGGAACAGAGCGGTGCCGACCTGTTCCAGCAGGGGATGCGAGACGTCGCGGTGCTCGGTCCGGTGCTCGGTTCCGACCTCGTTTCGAACACGCTCTACGTCATCCTCGGAACGGGGATGGCGGTCGGCGGCATCGTCGCGTTCGTCCTCGACAACACCATCGAGGGAACTCGAAAAGAGCGCGGTCTGGAAGCGTGGGAAGCCATCACGGAAGACGAGAGCGACTTCCAGAACGCCTTCGAGCGGTTCGGCTCCGGTAGCGGCTCCGACCCGACGAAAGCCGACTGAGCCGACGACGGCTTTTTACTCGTCTCATCGACTACCCACAGCCTTTTGTTCTCGTCAGTCCTGACTACTGGTAGCACGGAACAGAGATAATTCTATGACGGCAAACGAATCCGAGACGACGACCGAATCGTCCGCTGGTGACCCGGAGTCCCCGAGCGACGATGCAGAAGAACAGAGCGACGAGGCAGATATCGAAACGCTCCGCGAGGAACTCGAAACCACGAAAGAACGACTCCGCATCGCCGAACGGAACCTGCGATGGATAGCACAGCAGCAGGCGGCAGAGACCGGAAAGAGCGTCTGTCCGCAGTGTAACTCCGGCGGGGCGCTCGGGGTCGAACGAACCGCGACCGGAAAGAAGAAAGTCGAGTGTACGAACTGCGGAGAGCGGTTCATCTGACGACGACCCGGCGCGTTCGAGGGCCGTCACACTCCACGAACAGTATCGACTGCCACGTTCCCAGTAGGAGGTCGCCGTCCTCGACGGGAATCGTCACGTGCTCACCGAGGAGCATCGCCCGCAGGTGTGCGTCTGCATTGTCGTCCAACCGGTCGTGCTGGTAGTCCGCACCTTCCGGAACCAACTGCGATAGCACGCCTTCGAGGTCGGAGAGCAGGCGACCCTCGTTCTCGTTGACCACCACACCCGCAGTGGTGTGTGGGACGTAGACGGTGCAGGTGTCGGCGTCGTCAGCGACCCCTTCTGCGACTCGGTTCGTGATGTCGACGATATCTACCCGCTTCGAAGTCTCGACGTCGAGTTCCATACGCTGACTTCGACGCGTGAGGTCTAATACCTCGGGCTGAAACGAAGGATGGGAAACAGACTGTCACGCGATTTCTCGGCGAACACGCGATGGACCGCCGGCCACCGTCGACGAAGGACGGTCGCGAATCGAGGACCGAAGTGAGAGGAAGTCTCGACGAGATAGCCAATACCAATGATACAAATTAACACACTCAAATGTAGAACAATGACGTACAGATGGGCCCGAAACCCACAAATTACAAAATTGATAGCTATTAATATAAAATATTTAACATCACCATTAGTCGTAACTGTGAATAACACTTGACGTATCGAGAAGAGGATGTCTACGGTTAGCAGGGGGGACGCTTCCGGCCGCCGGCGCGCTTTCGGGCTGTCTCGGTGGACAGTTGAGTCGGTCGCCGATTCATTTCGGGGCACTGTTACCCCTCTCTGCGTCGGGATTCCTCGGTACTATTGCGGAGCATCATCGACACGCGGTCGAACGAGCGGTCACCGACGTCAACCGCGCAGGCGGATCACTCGACCGTCCCATCGAACTCACGGTCGAGGACACCGAACTCGACCCCAAACGAGCGAAGAAGGCCTTCGACTCCCCCGTCGATGCGGGAGTCGTCGGATTCGTTGGGCCGGTCGTCAGCGACATCTCGCTCGCGCTCTCCGAGAAATTAGCCAGCGACGGCGTCATCGGAATCAGTCCGTCTAGCACGCACCCGGCTCTCGCGACGACGGCCACGGCGAAGGGCACGAAGTACTTCGCCCGCACCGCTGCGAACGACAACCACAGGCGCTCGTGATGGCCAAAGTCCTCAACAGCGACCGCTACGTGGTGGCCGAGAAGGTCGCCATCGTCCACGTCGACAACCGATTCGGCGAGGGACTCGCGGAGACCATCGACGCCGAAGTCTCGGGCGACGTCGTCGCCACGATTCCGCTTCCGCCGAGGCGAGAGACGTACGCCAGACGAATCAGGGAAGTCCTCCAATCGGGAGCGGACGCGGTCGCCTTCGCCAGCGAACCCGGCAACACGAGGATACTCGAACTGCTGTCGAAACAGTCGTACGACAGCGAGTACGTCCTGAGCGCAGGTCTCGTCCCGAGCGAGATTTTGCCGCACATGGAAGGGATGTACAGTGCGTCCGTGGCGTCTACGAGCACGAGCGGCGGAACGAGCCGGTGAAGCCAGTTCGAACGCTATCAGCAAGAACCTCGTCTCGGTATCGGGAGGTCGCGGACAGACCGTCTCGGTCGGAGACTTCGACCGTGCGAAGACCCTCATGAACGCGGGACGGGAAGTGAACTATCAGGGGGCGTCGAGTTCCGTCGACCTGAACGAGAACCTCGAACCGCTCAACGCCTACTTGACATCCTCCCCGCGCTAAAGCGCGAGGATTCCTCGAAGAGGATATTAAGGTTGCGCGTTTCCTCGGGATCGAAGTGCGCTTTCGCGTCCTCCCTCAACGGTTGCCGTCCAATTATGACCAGGGACGTGCGTTCCAGCGCGTATAGCCGTGTCAAGCGGCCTTCCCACCCATGTTCAATGGGCGGTTCATCGGGACGGAATACCGTCCGTCCCTCTGCGACAGGGTATTCAGCCTGCTGGGTACCACCAGCAGCGTCAGACGACCTGGAGTCCCGGACGTGGTGGACTGGGCTTCGACTTTCTTACCCGGGCGAGTGAGACGACGAAGCCGTCGAACGGTCGAAGACCGGAACTCGAAACCGGGGAACGTCGGTAGTATAGATACGGCGGGAGAACGCTTAATCTTACCGTTCGTGGAATATCCGGCCCTGCTATCGGCGGCGGTTGTCGAGTACTTTGTCGGATTCATCCCCGCCCAAAAGGGCGAGGCTTTCTCCTCGATTCTACGTAATCGAACGAGTGGAGAACGGAAATGCCGCCCAACTCGAACTGTTGCAAACATCGTTCTTCGAAGGGAGGGAGCGATGACGGGGTCGGACGGCTCCCGTCGAAAGACGCTCGTGACTCGGGTCGAACGACTGTTACCGACCCGAATCAGGCGAAGTTACGCCGCGAAGTTCGGAGTAATCCTGTTCTCGATTCTGATCCTCATCGCGGCAATCGGCTTCTACATCCACTTCGACACGAAGGGCCTCGTCCAGGGCGAGACGCGCTCGGAGATAAACAACGCCGCGAAAGACGAAGCCGAAGCACTCCACGGCTGGCTCACGAAAAAGCAGTCGACGACTCGCTTCCTCGCCGAATCGCTCTCCGAGAACCGCTCGGACGCACAACGACAGGCGCTCGTCGAACGCAAGCTAATCACCTTGCCGAACGACGTACAAGCCATCCACTACGTCGATAGACGGAGCGGCACGGTGCTCGCGAGTACGACCGACGAACTCGTCGGGACGACGCCGAAAGCGACCGACGCTCCGTGGGCGGACGAATCGATATCGTTTGCCGCCGCAGACGCCGTCCAGGTGACGACACCCTACGAGACGAGTGGTGAACCGGTCACCGCGTTCGTCACGCCGACGTCGAACCCGAATCGAATGGTCGTCATGACCGCCTCCCTCACCGAACGCTCGCACGCGCTCTCGGCACCGATAGCGACCGGCGATATCACGGTCGTCGACCGAGAGGGGACGGTCGTCCTCGACAATCGCAACGCCAACGTACTGAAATCGTACGCCGACGAGTCGTGGTCGCTCATCGAAGACGGTCTGGCCGGGAACAGCGGCATCGAACGGGTGTCCGGAGCGGACGACGAACGTGCGGTCATGGCGTACACGCCCGTCGTCGGAACCGACTGGGTACTGCTGTACCAGGTGCCGGTCAACTCTGCGTTCGCACTCCAGACTCACGTCACCCGCAACATCGGCCTGCTCGTCCTGATGTCCGTGCTCGCACTCGTGGTTGTCGGTCTCTCCATCGGCCGTGGAACCGCTTGCTCGCTGTCGGAGGTCTCGGGAACGGCGGACGAAATCGCCGCCGGCGAACTCGCGGTCGACCTCCCCGAGACGACCCGGGAGGACAAGATGGGCCAGCTGTTCGGTTCGTTCGAGTCGATGCGCGAGTATCTGAACACGGTCAGCAAACAGGCGGATGCCCTCGCCCGGAAAGAGTTCGACGCGCCGGTGTTCGACGAGACGGTTCCCGGCGAGTTCGGCGAGTCGTTAGAAAAGATGCGCGAGGACCTTCGGACGATGGTCGCCGACATCGAGCGTGCGCGTGCCGAAGCCGAATCCGCACAGGCGGATGCTGAGACAGCACAGGCGCAGGCCGAAGAACTCAACGCGGCGCTCCAACACAAGGCTACCGAGTTCGGCACCGTGATGGAGCAAGCCGCCGATGGCGACCTCACTTAGCGAATGTCGACGGAAAGTCCGACGTAGTCGATGACCGAAATCGCCCGCGAGTTCAACGCGATGATGGCCGAACTCGAATCGACGATACGCGACGTCAACGAGTTCGCCGAAACGGTCGCTGCGGCGAGCCAGGAGGTCACGGCGTGCACACACGAGATAGAACAGGCGAGCGAACAGGTGACGGAATCGATGCAGGTGATGTCGACAGGGACGGTCGAACAGTCGGACCGACTCGAACGGACCGCCGGAGAGATGAGTGAACTGTCGGCGACCATCGAGGAGATTGCCGCCTCCACAGACCAGGTGGCCGCGACCGCCCGACATACCGAGAAGCTCGGAGAGAACGGTCGTGACGCCGCACAAGCGGCCATCGCGGAGATGAACGACATCGAGTCGGATGCCGAGACGACGGTCGAACAGATGGAGGAACTGGAGGCCGAAATCGCTCGTATCGGCGACGTGGTCGAACTCATCCGCTCTATCGCCGACCAGACGAACATGCTGGCGCTGAACGCGAACATCGAAGCCGCGAGCGCCGACGGTTCCACCGAAGGCTTCGAAGTCGTCGCCAACGAGGTCAAGGAACTGGCGAACGAGACGAAAGAAGCAGTCGGTGACATCGAACGCCGCATCGACACCGTCCGGAAGCAGGCGGAACTGACCGTCGACGACATTCGAGAGACGCGCAACGCTATCGCCGACGGGACGGGGACGGTTCACGAGGCACAGGAGTCACTCCGAGACATCGTGAATAACGTCGAAGAGACGAGCGTCGGCGTCAGCGAAATCAACGAGGTGACCGACGACCAGGCGGCGACGACGGAGGAGGTCGTCGCGTCGGTGGACGACGTGACGCGAATCAGCGAAAAGACTGCGTCGGAGGCAGAGGACGTGGCGGCCGCGACGGAAGAACAGACCGCCTCACTCAGCGAAGTATCGCGGAGTGCCGAATCATTCGCACAGCAAGCGGAATCGCTCGCCGCCACGGTCGGTGACATCCTCCCCGTCGTAAACGACGGGGCTTCCCACAACAGTGGGATTCCGGCAATGCCGTAGGTTTCAGTCCGAATACGCCGAAAGCGTCATCTGTGCGGGTTTCGCACTCGTCTTCCGGTGGACTGTGGCGGTGTCACAACCGCTCCCGTCCTGTGGCGTGTCATCGCGCTCCGGTTTCCAAGGAACGCTCTCACCCCACGGGTCTACGCGACCAGCGATATTCGCCGCCGCGTTAATATCTGCTTGGAATGTCGATACGTGGCAGTCTTCGTTTGCACAGCGGAACTCCGCTTGTGAACTCCGTCGCCCGATGTGGTCGCAGACGTGGCACGTCTTCGAGGTGTACGCCGGATTCACGAACCGAACGGGGATGCCCAATTCGGTTGCTTTGTCCGCGATACGACCCTGCAACCGTGCAAACGCCCACGCGTGAAGACGCCGATTCATGTACTTGCCGTAATCCAACCGCTCGCGGATGAATGACAAGTCTTCGAGGACGATAACCGGATTCTCGAACTGTCGGGCGTATTCAACAGCGTTCCGAGACGCCTTTTCAACGATGTCCGTCAAAGCGTTCTGGTAGTGGTCGAATCGTTCATCAATCCGCCACTCGGACGCGTCTCGTCGTTGAAGGCGTTTCAGGGTCGTGTACATCTCTTTGCGGAGGTGTCGGGCACGACTGCCACTTTCGAGCATCGGTTTCGTCGGTGTGTTGCGCTTGAGGGCACAGCCCGTAATCAACGCGGATTC
>NZ_JBPEHH010000036.1:0-46371 GCF_054177595.1 Haladaptatus ordinarius
TTGGTGCTGAATGAGCGGTGAAAGCGCTCATTCAGCGATACTCACCATGAATCTCAGCTTCTCTCCGGTATCAAAGACAGAGTACTCATAGCGACTCAAGGTTCAGTTCCAATAATGACTGCATTTTGACTCATTCCTTCTTCTCAGATCTCATTTGATTAGATTTTCTCTCTATCACTGACTTATGGGTAAGAGACAGGTCTTGAGCCGCGGGAGGATGTCACCCATCTCAGGTCGTTCGTAGATGATCGGTCGACGGTTCGTACACTTCGCCTTTCTGTTTCAGTTTATCGATTTCGTGCTCGGCTTTCGAGGGGTCCATTCCGATTTCGTCCGCTCGGTCGAGGACGACTTCGACCGGCGCTCCCTCGTCGTACTCCTCTTCGATCTCCGCGATGAGCTGTTTGATGTTCTTGATGCGGTCGCGTTGGGACTTCGACGTCCCCGTCTCGACCACGTCGGCGTCGAACTGCCCCGTCTCGGGGTCGACGCCGATGTCCTGCAAGCACGACCGAACGATGTCGATGACGCGGTCTGCGTCCTCCTGCTCGACCGTGTCTGACAGCCGAACGCGGGCGCTGGCTTCCGAGAGTCGGACGAGCGCTTCCAGCTTTCGGGCCGTGACCGGGACCGGAGCGTCTTCGTCGGCACCTTTCGCACGCAGGTCGACGTAGAAATCACGGATGGCCTGGCGAGCCTCCGGTTTCATCGTCGGATAGACGTTCGATTTCGCGTAGGCAATGTACTTCCGGAGGAGCTCTGCGTCGATGGCCGGGGCGACTTCCTCCGTCTGGCTGTCGACCTCCTCTTCGGTGATGTTCGGGGCGTTGATTTCGGTTCGCTGCGTGTTCAACTCGCCCGCGTAGTTGGTCTGCAGGATGTGTTCTGCGAGCCGCGCGTCGTGGTCGGGGTCGGGCTGGTCGGTAACCGTGAAGATGAGGTCGAACCGGGAGATGAGCGCGGGTTCGAGGTCAATCTGTTCGCCGATGGGTTCGTACTGGTCGAACCGCCCGTACTTCGGGTTCGCCGCGCCGAGGAGCGAACAGCGCGATTTCAGCGTCGCGTTGATGCCGGCTTTGCTCACGCTGATTTTCTGCTGTTCTAAGCCCTCGTGCATCGCAGAGCGGTCTTCAGGGCTCATCTTGTCGAGTTCGTCGACTGCCGCGATGCCCTTGTCTGCCAGCACCAGCGCACCCGCTTCGAGCGTCCACTGCTGGCCGTCGCCGAAATCGTCGCGGACGGCGGCGGCCGTCAGCCCCGCCGAGGACGAACCCTTCCCGGAGGTGTAGACGGAACGTGGTGCAATATGTTGTATATATGATAACATTTGAGAGTTATGTGAGACGACGTTGTTCGTGAGATAGTTGTGCGTCTCCTCAATTTCGAGGTCGTACACCCAATCGTAGTCGGGTTCGACTCGTTCGATAGTGTCGATTTTTTCCCACAAAATGTCACCTTCTATCAATCGACGCAGGGCTTCCACGTCCCTCGTAACGCTCAGTGCGTCGTCGATTCGGTCGAGAATCACATCTCTCGCGTCGGCAACTTGCCCGCCATCCGGAACGATAGCGTTACGCTCGTAGTAGCTGATAGCAGTTTGTGTAACGTCCATTCCGTTTGCTAGCGTCCGTTGAGACAGACCCAGCTCGTCACGAACTGTGCTGATATCCTCCCAACTCCCACTGATGAGTTGGTCTCTGATTTCGCTGAGCTGATCGATTCGCTCTTCGAAAACAGAGACGACCTTTTGTAGGCTCTTTCGACTTGGATTTCTATCACCGCGTTCGTAATGTTGATACGTCGAGCGTGGGACGCCACAGTCGGATTGCGACAGCGCGAGTGATTCACGGATAGACCGTAACTCATCACAGGTTACTGGAATCACGTCTCGATTCGTGTTGCCAACTGTCCCGTCAAATCCGCCTGCTGCAAGTGATTTTCGGTCGGTAACGAAGCCAACGTTCTCGACGTATCTCTCGAACTGTTTTCCTCCGATTCGCAGTCGATAGCTCCCGTTTTCTCGCTCGCAGAGAGTCGGTTCGACTCCAGCCGAAAGGAGAAGACTGCCGACGTTCTGCAACAGTGTTTCACTCATCGACGCGACGGAAATTTCGCGCTGTGAGGCGGACACATGACCCTCGGAATCGAGGTACGCTCTGAGGAACGCTCGTTTCATTCCCGTGCTCGCACGCATCAACTCGTCCGGTACTTGCCGTTCTGCGGAGGGTTTCAGAATCGTCGGTTCGAGATTTTCGAGGAAACTGACGAACTCCCTAGACGAACACATTACTTCGCGGGCCGACTTTCCAACATGGGATTTTCGTTCCGTATAATTCAGACCTAATCGGTCAAGCGCGTCGCTTGCGTCGTCCAGTATCTCTCGGTCGTTGTTCGTTATCGAGACGAATCCTGTGTTGTCCTCTCGCTTTTCTACGTACCCTTCGGCGATGACGTATCCGAGTAATCTTGCGAGTGAGGGTGTCCACTTTTTCGGGCAGTCGAGTCGAATCGCGTTGTGTGATTTCGACCGACGATACCCGACTTCGAGTTCGTCGTAGCTCTCGGTCGGGATCGTCCGTGGTGTGGCGATGAAATCGCCTTCTACCAATTGATCTGCTTTCGCTGGTTGGAATCGTCCGCTCGATTGCACGAATAGCGGATGCGAAGGTGTTACTTCCAACTCTTTTCCAGATTCAGTTCGGACGCGATACATGGTGTCCGGCGCTTCCCGTTTCCAGACCTTCGTCGCACGTTTCTGGACGAGAGAACAATCATCAGTCATCGAGGGAACGCCGAAATCGACCTCTTGATATACGCCATCGTCTATCGGTTTCGGGTCATCCAGATTCGATTCGACGAGTTCTCGAATCGGAACCTCTCGCCCATCATCTAGCGTGACCCTCGTATCTCCTTTTACGCATTTCCCAGTCCCAGGGTCACCGATGAGGAGCATGTGGAGGTCGCCGCGAATCCGCGACCCGTCCGGGAGGTGTTTGGTCACGCCGGAGAACAACTGGAGAATCATCGCCAACTTCTCCTCGTCGTATCCGTAAATTGCCGGGGCGATGGAGGCGACCATCTGCTCGTAGATGTCGCTCTCGTTCGAGAGTTCGATGATCTCCTCTTTGTCCGCGTCCGTGATGTCCATGTCCTCGAACTCTTCGTCCTCGATTTTGACCGCCACGCCGTCCATGTAGACGTCGAAGACGGCGGATTTCTCCTGGGCGTTCCCCTGCTGTTCGAGGTGGAGGACGCCGGTCACCGTCACGTGGTCGCCCGGCGACACGTTGCCGGTGATGTCGTCTTCGATGTGGACGTCGATGCTCTGTGGCGTCTCGCCCCCGCGCAAGCCCTCGGGACTCTCCTGGACGCGGAGTTTCTGGGAGTCGATGAACTCGGACTGGTCGAAGTTGATGCGGAACGGTCCCTGTCGCTCACAGCCCTGACACTCGTGCGGTTCCTGAAAATCGCCTCCAGCCTGGGGGATGTAGGTCAGCGTTCCACAGCGCTGGCACTCGAACGCGGCCTCCTGAATCTTCGGTCGAACCCCCGTCGCTTTGCGGACGATTCCCTGCACGCTCACTAGCGTGTTGACGTGCCGGGCACGAATCGCACGGATTTCCGTCGTTTCCGGGAGGCCCTGCATCCGGACGTGGGCCTGTCCGAGACTCACGTCCACAGGGAGGTCGTACAGGCGAAGCGCTTCTTCGGCGTACTCCTGTAGTTGCTGTGGCTGAGCCAGATAATCGTCTGCGATGTCCGCGTCGAACCGATAGAGGTCGTCCCAGTCGATGTACAGCGAGCGCTTCTCGTTCGGGTACTGCTGTGCGAGCTCCCCGACCTCGTCGCCGTAGTACCGCCGGTAGAACTGCTCGAATCGGTCTACGAGTTCCGTGTTTTCCGCGCGAGCCATTCAGTTCCCGTTGGTGCTCGATTAGGTAAGAAGTTTCGCAATATCTACTCAGCTGTCTACCAATTCAGTGTCGAGAGCCAGCATCGCTCTCGGAACCGAACCTGGCAGATAGACGGTCTTCTCCCACGGAATCGGACGCGGACGACCTGCCCATCGGCTTCCATCAAACAAAGCAAACGACTGACACGTGACCGCGACCACCCCGTCTCGCGGATGATCTCCTGCTGGCGCATCGTCCCGTGGTGCCGTTCGAGCAGTCTCCGAACGAACGCGTCCGGCGTGAGACCGGTCTCCATCACGAGATTCGTCACCGGTAGCGGCATCGGCGACATCGACGCGCCGTGGCCCATCCCACTCGACTTTCCGTCTTCGTGCCCGGCGTTCCTGTTACACCTTATCCGTTTCACCTCCTCGGGAGCGGCGTTTCGCCACTTCTGGCGGAAGGCGGAGAGACGACACATATACAATGTGTAATGTTGTGCGATAACATAAACCATCCGGTTGTCGGTGTCGTCGTACTCACGACGATTCTATGTGAGGAACGGGTCGGTTTCGGTCACGGATAAACGACTTGCGTGGACAGCCCTGTCGTCTTTGCGGTCGGAGACGCGAGTATTGAGCATGCTTGGACCACTGACGGTCGGCAAGAAGGCAGCAAAGTTCGGATATCGACGATTCGGCAAACCCGGCGCAGTCGTGTTCGGTGCCGGTTCGGTCGGCGGCTATTTCCTCGTCAAACGGAAGTTCAAATCGAAGATGAAACAGGAGACCATCGAAAGCAACCTCGAAGACCGGGAGTCGGAGCAGACCGACGGAGGGGACGACGCGGAGCCGGACGATTCGAGCCAGCAGACCGAGTAACGAGTTACAGACGGCTGTTTTTTCGCTGCAGGAGTTCGACGCTGCTGTCGCTCTCGGCCACACTCCGCGGCGGTATCATCGTGACGCCAAAGAATGGGATCGCCCGGATTTGAACCGGGGTTATCGGCACCCAAGGCCGAAAGGATACCAAGCTACCCCACGATCCCGTACATCTTTGTATCCTCCTCTTCCTGTAAAGAGTTTCGTTTTGAACGGGCTAGCACCGAAATCGACGGGGTCGCGTGTCAGTCTTCCTCGCCGTGGAGTTCGAGGTCGGCCACGATGTCGAAAGGGTGTTTCTCCTTGCGGATGCCGTCGACGATGCGGAACGCCTCGTCGGGCGCGAGGAAGTGCGTCGTCACCACGCGGCCGAGGGGGGTCGGGGAGAAGCCGTCGATGAACTCGTATTCGAGCAGTTTGCCGAGGGCGTGTTTCGTCGGTACGTCACCGATCATCCGGTCGTTCAGGCGTTTGGCGGCCTTGCCGCCGACCGTGATGTTCGCCAACGTCTCCTCGATGGCGGCGCTCTCGTCGTAGAGCGTGCGAACGTCTTCCATCTCCCCTTTCAGGAGTTTGAACGCCACCTCGTCTTCCGACATTTCCATGCTGTTGTGGTAGCTCCCGTCGGGTTCGACGAGCACGTACACCTTGCCCCGGTCGTGGTAGTCGGGCCGCCCGGCGCGTCCGAGCATCTGGTGGAACTCCTGGACGGTGAGCCACTCGATACCCATCGCCAGCGAGTCGAAGATGACCTGCGAGGCGGGGAAATCGACACCGGCGGCGAGTGCGGCGGTCGTCACGACCGCGGCGAGGTCCTGGTCGGCGAACATGCGCTCGACCTGTTTGCGCCGTCCGTAGTCCAGTCCGGCGTGGTAGGGCGCGGAGTTGTACTCTAACTTTCTGGAGATCTCGTGACAGCGTCGCCGCGAGTTGGTGAAGATGATGGTCTGGCCGCGATACCCCTTCGAGGATTCGCGGTCGAACTCGCGTTTGACCAGTTTGTTCTCGACGTTCGGTTTCTCGCGCCCGCTCGCGAAGGTGACGTGACGCTCCAGCGCGACCGGTCGCTCTTCGAACTCCACGAGGTTCGCTTCGAGCGCCCGCGCCAGGTCCGAGGGGTTGCCGACCGTCGCGGAGAGATACACCCACTGTGCGCCACCGTACTCGTTCCGTCGTTTCGCACGCTCCTCGCAGTAGTATTTCAACCGCGAGATGAGCCCGTCGAGTCGATGACCACGCTCCTGTTCCTGGAGGGTGTGTACCTCGTCGATGACGACGGTTCCGACGTCGCCCAGGTCACGCCCGGTGCGGAGCGCGTGGTCGATGCCCTCGTAGGTGCCGACGATGACGTCTGCGTTCGGGTCGAATCGGTTGCCGTCGTCGCGCACCCGACTCGCACCCACGCGGATGGTGACGTTCACGAGGTCGCCGTACTCGTCTTTGAAGTCCTCGTGTTTCTGATTCGCCAGCGCGACGAGAGGGACGAGAAAGAGCAGTTTCCCCTGCCCGTTCAGCACGCGGTCGATGCCCGTCATCTCGCCGACGAGGGTTTTTCCGGTCGCCGTCGCACTGACGACGAGTTGATCCTCGCCGTCGAGGAGTCCGTTCTGTACCGAGAGACTCTGAACCGGGAGGAGGCTATCGAATCGGTCTTCCAGCAGACTCTGGATGCCTGGGTGCAGGCCGAGCGAATCGACCGGCACGTTCTCCACGTCCTCGACGTTCGCGCTGATCTCGTCGAACTTCGTCAGGTCGGGGTCGAGGCGTCCTTTGAGCAGGTTCGTGATTCGTTCTAGGTCCTGTACTTCCAGCAGTAGCTCTTCGAGTCGGTCCTGTGCGGCCCCGGTCAGGTCACCCCGGAACGAGAGTTCGCGCTCGAGTTCCTGGGTCGCACAGTCGGGACAGATGTACTCGTCGCCCGCGTCGATGGCCGTCTCGCTGCTGATGGGCGAGTAGCGCCCGCTGTTGGCGCAGTACCGGCAGGTACGAACGGCTTTCGCTTCGAGCTGGTACCCCGCGAGCATCTCTTCGAGTTCTTCGCGGGCGGCCCGCGAGGTCTGCTGTGAGATACGGATGCGGTCTGCGCTACGCGCGAGGTCGACGAACTCGTCGGGACTGCGCGGTTTCTCGCTCGACCCGTCTTTCTGTAGAAATCGCCCGGGTCGCGGTCCGGCGCTCGTCTCCTTTAGCTCGAGGACGGCGCGGAACAGTCGCTTGCCGTTCTGCTGTGCGACGACCAGATATCCCCGGTCGGTCTCGTGGCAGAAGAGCGTATCCACCTGCTGGGCCTGCTTCGACACGGTACGTGCTACACGGTGGAGGTATTTCAGGGATTCGAACCCGAGAGCACTCCCGTCGCGCGTGGATAGCTCTCCCGTCCCGCCGTTTTAGGCACCGCCAACGCTCTCGAAATGCACCATTGAATGCGAGTAATACGGCGATAACAGCCACGAGAACTCGGTATTCCGCCACTACCGGCTCGCAACCGGTTCATAACAAAGCCAGTTCGCTCGGAAGGCGCAGACAGCGCGTAGTAGCGCCTCAGGTGGCCCGCATGAAAGGCACGCACGACGAAGAGCTTCCACAGCGGTTCGACGACCGAATCGTCCTCGAAATCGAAGACGGCGCAGACCGCGACCGTCCGCTCGTCAGAATGCGCGATTCGAGCGACGAATCGGCGTGGGTAGCGTCGTCGATCGACGCCGTGGTATCGCTCTCCGAGCACCGCTAGACCAGTCGAATTTCGTCGTCTCCGTTCGGCACCGCACAGAGAAACGCACCTGACTCGTCGCTCTCGTTTCGATACCAGTGAACCACGCCAGCCGGAATGAGTAGCGAGTCGCCCGCGCTGACTTCGTAGGTTTCGTCGCCGATTCCGACCACGTATTCGCCCTCCAGGACGTACTGTTCGTGTTCGACTTCGTTCGTGTGTTCGGGCACTTCGGCACCGGCTTCGAGCGTGAATCGGCGAATGGCGAAGTGTGGCGCGTTCTGTTCCTCACCGATGAGGACGCCCTTTTTCAGTCCCTCGGCGGCACCGACTGCTTCGTATTCGATGTCGTCTGCTTCGCGTACGATCGGGTCGACGTCGGACATACGCGACCGTTCGCACAGAAGCGGCTAAGGTCTTTGCACTGTTTCGAGCTCCGCGTTCGGAACGAACTCCCCGTCCGGCGTCACCCGGCCCGAACTGAGCGCACAGTACCTCGCGCCGATGCCGCGTGAGGAGAGCGGCCCGCGCCGGATACACCGAAACCCGACGTTCTTCGCCGCGTTGTAGTCGTCGTTCGCCTCGTTGCCACACTTCAGACACTCGAAGTGGTTGTTCTCCACGTCCCGATTTTGCGGGTGCGTGAACCCACAGGCGGTACAGCGTTGGCTCGTGTACTCAGGGTTCACTTGCACGACCGTGATTCCTCGCTCTGCCGCCCGGTACGCTACGAACTCGAACAGGCGGTCGAACAGCCAGTCGTGGAACGGTTCGGCACTCGGAAGCATCTCGCGGACGGCTTCGAGTTCTCCGAACGCGACGACCGAACAGCCGTGTCGTTCCGCCTCTTCGACGATACCGCCGGCGACCTCGTGGAGGGCGTCTCGGGCGAAGTTGTCCGCGTGGTCGCCCGCCCGTCGGAGCGTTCGCCGCGCATTTCGTGTCTCCGTCTCACGCAGGTCGGCGCGCAGTTCCGCGAACTCGCGGTGACGGTGGGCGAGTTCGCCACCGGAGAAGAACTGCGCCGTGCTCGTCACGGCCAGATTTTCGATGCCGAGGCTGACGCCGAGAACGGTGGCGTCGTCGTCCGGCGGCTCGATTTCGGGATAGGGGGTACGAAATCCGAGGTGGAGGTCGAACTCACCGTCGCGGTAGCGCAGCACGCTCTTTGCCGGTTCCCAGCGGTCGTCGTCGAGATACCGCGACTGGTAGCCTCCCGCCGGGAAGTCGAGGGTGCAGTGAGCGCGCGCTTTCGTCGTCGTCAGACTGACGCTTCGGTCGTCGAACAGCGTCATCGTTCGCGTGTCGTAGACCACTGTCGGACTGGTGAACTCCGGCTTCTCGGTATCGTCCCGGTCGAGCGCGCGCTTTATCACCTCGGCGGCGCGGTGGGTGGCGAGGACGGCGTGCTGGCTCCCGAGGTCGGTTCGCTCGCGCAGTTCGTCGTAGGCGAGTCGTTGTACCTCGTTGCGGGTGTGACAGTTCCCCCACGCGCTGTTGACCGCGAGTTGACACCCACGCTTCCACTCGCGCACCATCGCCAACAGGCGCTCGTGGTCGTCTTCCTCGATCACGAGGCGGGTTACTGCCGTCCGCTTGAGATACTCGGAACCACTCACGCTTTTTTCTCCCCCGAGCGTCCTCTTGAATACTTCGGGTCGCGTTGAGACGGTCTCCGACCCGGCACGGAAGACGACCGACTCGTGGCGGTGTCGGTGCGCGGAAGTTTAAGACGCTCCCGCCGCTAGATACTCGTATGCGAAGCTTCAGAATCGGGAGTGCGTTCGGCATCCCGATCAAACTCGACCTGACCTTCCTCCTCATCTTGCCCGTGTTCGCGTGGCTCATCGGGACGCAGGTCGGTCTTTGGGTAGAGACACTGAACCAACTCTGGAATCTCGGGTTGACCGACGAATCTCTCTCGACAGGGGCGATGCCGTGGTATCTCGGCGGGGCCGCCGCCATCGGCCTCTTCGTCGGCGTCGTCCTGCACGAACTTGGCCACTCGGTCGTGGCGATGCGATTTGGCTTCCCCATTGACTCCATCACGCTGTGGATTTTCGGTGGTATCGCTCGCCTCACCGACCAACCGGAGAACTGGCTCGAAGAACTGCTCATCGCCATCGCCGGCCCCGTCGTCAGCATCGTCCTCGGCGTCGTCTCGTATCTCGCGCTGTTCGCCATCCCCGCTGACCTGGAGGCGGTTCGATTCGTCGTGGGCTACCTCGCGTTGATGAACTTCGTGCTCGCCGCGTTTAACCTCATGCCCGGGTTCCCGATGGACGGTGGACGCGTCCTGCGCGCGCTGCTCGCACGCACGCGCCCGTTCCCGCAGGCGACCCAGATTGCCGCCGAGGTCGGCAAGGTGTTCGCTATCTTGCTCGGCCTGTTCGGTCTCTTCGGTCGCAACTTCATCCTCATCGGCATCGCCTTCTTCATCTACATCGGCGCGTCCAGCGAGGCCCAGCAGACCGTCCTCTCGGCGGCGTTTCGTGACGTCCGCGTCCGCGACGTGATGACGCCTGCGACAGACCTGAAAACCGTCTCACCCGACACGTCCATCGCCGACTTACTGGAGATGATGTTCAAACAGCGCCACACCGGCTACCCCGTGGTGCGTGACGGCGAACTCGTCGGGATGATAACGTTAGACGACGCCCGTGCCGTCCGAGAGGTCGAACGCGACGCCTACACCGTCGAGGAAGTGATGTCCACCGACGTGAAGACGATTCCCGCGGACAGCGACGCGATGGACGCGCTCGAAACCATTCAACAACACGGCATCGGTCGCCTGCCCGTCATCGACGTGGACGGAAACGTGGCGGGTATCATCTCCCGCACCGACCTGATGACCGCGTTCGACATCATCAAGAGCAGTGGTCGTTCGGAGGAGGATTTCACACCCCGCGAACAACCGTCGTGACCAGGCGTCGCTTGGTCACTCGTCCAGGGACACCGACCCGTCCGGACTCACGAGTCGCGGATTGGATTGCGAGACGGGATGGGGTCTGAATCCGGACACTCGATCTTTCACGCCGAAACTGTTGTGCAGGGTGTACGCCGGGAGGTGGACGCGCTGTTCGAGGATGGTCCGGATGCTCTTTTCGTACAGTCGCTTGCGCTCTTCGTGGTTCGCCGTCTGCCGGGCGTTCTCGATTCGCTCCATCAGGCTCTCGTCGCGGTAGTAGGTGCCGTTGGTCAGCCCCTCGTTGTTGCTGTGGAACAGGGGATAGAGGAACGTATCGGGGTCGGGATAGCCCGCCCACGAGCCGACGAACATCGCGTAGTTACCCTGGTCGCCGGTGGTCGCGAGTTCGCGGAACTTGGGCCACGGATACTTCTCGGTTCGAGCTTTGCGAAAGCCCATCTTCTTCAGGCCGTGGACGATGGTCTCGGCTATCTTCTCGCGCATCTTGTCGCCCGAACTCTTCGTCCCTGGCACCGCAATCTTCGGACTCCACGATTTCACCCCCGCCTCCTCTTTGATGAGTTTCTTCGCCTCGTGGTGGTTCTTTTTCTTCGGAATCGTCTTCCACTCCTCGACGGGCATGTTCCACGACGTTGCGACCTGTCGGGGGAGGGGACTGTACTGTCGCCGTCCCGCCGGTTCGACCACGTGTTTTACCAGTTCGTCCATCGAGAGGAGGGCGTCGATGCCCTCGCGCACCGTCGGCTTCGCGGTCGGCGTCCCGCTGCTACAGTTGAAGCCGACGAAGTGGTAGTGGTAGCTCTCGGTTGAGACGACCTTCGAGTCGGGAAAGTCCTTCGTCGTCTGCCAGAGCTTCGGCTGGATTCGCTCCACGACGTCGTTTTGCCCCGTCTTCAGGCTCATCGTCCGCGCCAACCCGGCGTGGTTCGGGACGAACTTCGCTCGTCGAATCGCCTCACCCTGCGACCGCCAGTGGTCGTTCCACGCCGTCAGGGTGGCGTACTTGCCGGGTTTGAATCGGTCGAGCCGGTACGGACCCGACCCGAGCGTCGTCGTCTTCCCGAACGCCTTCGGATTCTGCTCGCGCACCGCCTTCGGCACGACCGGCCGCGTCAGCGCGTGCCCGAATCCCGGATAGGGATGTTTCAGGACGAACTCCACCGTCCTCTCGGAGGGCGTTTTCACCGTCTCTATCGTGTCGACGTGCCACTTCGTCGGTGGCGGCGTCTCCTCCTGATTCGGCTTCTCGTAGCTGTATTTCACGTCCTCGGCGGTCACCGGTTTGCCGTTCTGGAAACGCGCCTCCTCACGCAGTTCGATGGTGTATCGTTTCCCGTCGTCACTCGTCTTCGGATTTCCCTTCGCCAGTACCGGGACGAGGTTCATGCCGTAGTCGTAGGTGTACAGCCCTTCGAAGACGAGCGACTGCACCTGTCCCGACCACGGGTCGTCCACGGCGATGGGGTCTACGGAGACGGGCGTGAGCACCTGTGCGTAGCGCAACTGCTGACCGGAATCGCCAGCGACGCCTGCACAGCCCGCGAGCGCCGCCGACCCGGCGACTGCGCCGATTCTCTTCAGTGCGGTACGACGGTCCAGTTCGCGCGTGTTCTCGTTCATGGTTACTCACTCAAACCGGGAATCGCCTCTTCGATGGGCTGTCGTTCGAAGTAGATCAGTTCGACACCGATGACGACGACCGCGATGACGAGCACGAGGAAGAACGTGCTCGGACTGTTCAGATAGAGGTTGTATAGCAAGAGCGGGAAGAAAGCCACACAGCCGAGCATGCCGACGACCGGCAGGGCGACGACCATGTCGTCGACCTCGTCGCGCTCGCGGAACGCCAGATAGCTCATCGCGCCGAAGACGGCGATGAACGCGAGCGACGCGAAGGAAGTAATACTGCGGAGACTGCCGTACACCGCGAACGCCGCCGAGAGAACGCCCAGAACGACGACGAGTTTCGAGGGCACTCCCTCGTCGTCGCTCGCACTGAATCGGTCGGGCAGGAGTCCCCTGTCGATGAGGTCACGGGAGAACTGCGCCCCGCTGAACAGCGTGGCGTTCACCGCGCTGGCGGTCGAGAACAGCGCCGAGATGCCGATGACGAACGCGCCGAGAGACCCCATGAAGGGGAGCGCGGCGTACAACAGCGACACCTCGGGTGACACCGCGATGACCGACAGTTCGAGGAGGCTGACGGTCGTGAACGCCACGAGGACGTACAACAGCGTGGCTATCGGAATCGAGACGTAGATGGCCTTCTTGATGTTCTCGGTCGGATTCTCGAACTCCGACTGGTCGTACATCAGTAACTGCCAGCCCTGGAACGCGACGAACGACATCGCCGCGCCGATGATGGGGCTGAACCCGAGTTCGGAGAACCCGAGATTCAGCGTCTGGCCGGTGTAGGCGAACCAGACGCCCCACGCGCCGAAGATGGCGATGACGCCGACCTTGAAGAAAGAAAGCACGTCCTCGACTTTCCCCGTCTCGGCGGCCCCGAGAAGGTTCAGACCGACGAACAGGCCGATGAGCAACACCGAAATCGCGTTCGGAACCGGGGCGACGAACTCGTAGTTCACGACCGGGATCACCATCGCGTAGTTGAGTCGCCCCACGAGTTCCGAGAAAAAGGACGAAAAGGCGTAGGCGTACAGGGCCATCGATCCGATGTAGCCGAACAGGAGCGTCCACCCCGTCATCCCTGCCGCCGTCGAATTCTCCACTATCTCTTCGATGTACGTCGGTGCGCCCCCCTTGTCGTCCACCAGTTCGTTCAACTTGACGTAGCTGTACCCCGCGCACATCGCGATGAATCCGGCGACGGCGAACGCCAACCACGCGACCTTCCCGGAGATCGCGACGACGATACCGAACGCAGAGTAGATGCCGCCGCCGATCATCCCGCCGAGGGCCATCGCTACGGCTTCCTTTAGATCGAGCTTCTCGCCCATGTGTCGTTCATGTGGATGAAGCCCTGCCAATCTGATGGCTGAATATTCAACCGGTTTCAAGTCCGGCCGGGAGACTCCCCTCCACGGTCAGTCAGGACCGCCATTCCCGTCCCCGTCCATCTCTGTTCCATCCACCGTCTCCGGTGCGAGCGTGTTCCGAAGGACGTTCGCGTGTCCGCGACGCATCCGCTGGGAGACGGACTGGGTCGTGATGTCGAACTCCTCGGCGAGTTCGTCCATCGTGATTCGGCGTGGGACTTCGAAGTACCCCTTCTCCAACGCCACCACGAGCGTATCCCGCTGTTCGGGCGTCACCTCGTACTCGCCGTAGGTCGTCGGATTCGAGCGGTCGAACACCTGCCGCAGGTTCATCGAGAGTGCGTCGTCACAGTGGTCGTAGAACGTCGATAGTTCGTCCCGGTCGGCGAACGAAAGCCGCAATCGCCAGTGGTCTCCCTCGCTCTTCGCGTGGACGACCGTCGCATCCACCGCCGCGAGCCCTTCTGTGAGATGTTCTACGTTCTCCGTCCACCGCGCACGGTAGAACCGCTCGTCGATGGCCTCCTCCAGCGTTCGTATCTCGGTCACCGTCTCGTCCTCTCGAAGCGCCCGTTCGAAGGCGTCGAACTCCTCACCGATGGCTCGAAAGTACGGCGTCAGCCCCGACTTGCCGTGCATGACCATGCGCTCGATCTCGATTTTGATGCCGGGGACGGTGCTCGTCGCGTGGCTGAGCACGAAGTCCTCGGACCGGATTCCGAAGTCGGCAATTGCGCTCACGGTCGTCCTTTTTCTCCAAACACGTATGACTATTTTCGCCGAACAAGGGGTGGCTCCATCACGAGGCGACCCGACTCACCGCGACCGCTCGCCCAGAGAATATTGCTGAACGAGTCGTTCTCGATTCGTCTCTCGTCGTTCGATTACAGCGATTTTACGATTCTCACGATTTACCGACGCTCCCGGAGACTGCACGAGACCATCGCTAACGGCGGTGTACCGCCCAATCTATCGTCGTTTGACGCCGATACTATATCTCTCTCGCTGTGAAATTTTGAAGTTTTATTTCAATAACTTTAAAGTGGCACTGGTTTCTGCGTACTGTTGTCATGGTAAATCATGCCAAAGACGACGACCGCGGTGGCTGGTGCCGACGACGGTTTCTCCGGACGACCGGTGTCGCGTCGATAGGCGCGGCGTCCACGGCGGCCACTGCTACCGCTCGACGGCGCGGCGAACGGACGAACCGATTCCGCGGCATCGCCGCGGAGACGTACCGCTACTTCGAGCGGTTCACGAACGCCGAGACGGGGTTGACCCCGGACAAAGTCGCCGAAGACGGCGACGGGTTCGACGTCACGCGGCGCACGTCTCCGACGAACGTCGGGATGTATCTGCTCAGCACAATCGCGGCGGACGAACTCGGCTTTCTGACCCACGACGAAGCCGAACGGCGAATCGAGACGACCCTCGATACGCTGGAGAACGTCGAGACGTGGAACGGCCTGTTCTACCGCTGGTATCGCACGGACGATACGACCATCGACGTGGATTTCGGCGGCGATTTCATCTCGACCGTCGACAACGGCTGGCTCTCCGCCGGGTTGGTCGTCGCCGGGCAAGCCTACGACGGCCTCTCACAGCAGGCGTCGTCACTGCTCGATTCGATGGACTACTCGACACTCTACGACCCGACCGTCTACGACATCTTCCACCCCGACGACCCCTACGCCGGGCCGGGCCAGATGTACGGCGGCTACGACGTCGGCGAAGGCGAGTACACACCTCATCACTACGGCGCGTTCAACACTGAACCTCGCGTCGCGAGCTACGTCGGCATCGGAAAAGGCGACGTTCCGAAAGAACACTGGTGGGGGATGTTCCGCACCTTTCCGCCGACCTCGGATTACGACTGGACGAATCAGCGACCCGAGGGCGAGTTCAGGACCTACGACGGCGTCGAAGTGTTCGAAGGCCACTACGAGTATCTCGGCGTGGAGTACGTCCCGAGCTGGGGCGGCAGCATGTTCGAGTCGCTCATGCCCTCGCTGGTGCTCAAAGAGCGCGAACTCGGCACCGACGCACTCGGGCTGAACGCCCGTCGCCACACCCAGATTCAGCGAGCGTACGCGAACGAACAGGGCTACCGAGCGTGGGGTTTCTCGCCCTGCGATACGCCGGACGGGTACGGCGCGTTCGGCGTCGAACAGGCTGGCATCTGGGGATACAGCGAAAACGGCTTCGTCACGCCACACGCCTCGTTCCTCGCGGTCGAAGACGCCCCGCAGGCGGTGTTCGAAAACGCCCTCGAACTCCGTGACCTCGGAGCGTACGGCGACTTCGGCTTCTACGATTCGGTGAACGTGACCGATGGGACGGTGACCAAGACCTATCTCGCGCTCGACCAGGGGATGACCGTCGCGGCGCTTGCGAACCACCTCACTGGTGGCGTCCTCCGCGATTACTTCCACCGGGACGAGGTCGGAAAACGACCGGCGGACGTGCTGGCCGTCGAAGAGTTCAGTATCTGAGGTCGTCCAGCGCGACCTCCGAGCCAGTGTCTGCGCTCTCGTAAATCGCTTCGATGACGCGCTGGACGGTCACACCTTCTTCGAGCGTGCTTCGCGTGTGCTCGCGCTCGTCGGCGACGACCCCGGTGAAATACTGCCACTCGGCGGTGAACGTCTCGCCGTTGCCGAAACTCAGGTCGCGGCCTTCGAGTGGCGGATACGTCACCGTCTCGTCCGAGACGCCACTGCGATTCGTCGAGCGGAGCGTGAGGTCGCCACCCATGATGGAAAACTCCGCGCCGGACTCGTCGCCGAGCACCTGCACCTCGCGGCTCACCTCCGAGTTGCTCGCCCACGCACACTTCAGGTGTATCGTGGCGTCGTCGGCAGTTCGGATGAACGCCCGGGCGTTGTCCTCGACGTCGAACTCTTCGGGGTCGCCGAGGTCGACGTTCGGTGCGTGGGTCGCGGTGTACTCTTCTTTCGTGCCGAAGTGCGCGCCGGTAGAGGCGCTCACCGTTTCGATTTCCGGGAAATCCAGCAGGTGAAGGCCGAGGTGGAGGACGTGGACGCCGATGTCGATGAGCGCGCCACCACCGGCGGCGCTCTTGCTGGCGAACCAACTGCCGTACCCCGGAATCCCGCGCCGGCGGACGTAATCGAGATTCAGTTCGTACACGTCGCCGAACTCCCCGTCGTCGATCATCGATTTCACCGCTGTCGCGTGGGGCGCGAACGGGCGCATGAACCCGACCATCACGGTTCCGTCGCTCGCGCGCTCGGCGGACTCGATTCGCTCGGCCGCCGCCAGGTCGTGAGCGAGCGGTTTCTCCACGAATACGTCGACGTCGGCTTCGAGGGCCGCGACGGCGCAATCGGCGTGATAGACGTTCGGTACGGCGACGACCACCGCGTCGAGGTCCTCGTTCGCTATCATCTGTTCGTGGTCTTTGTACTGTGTGTCCACGTCGTGGGTCGCCGCGAACGCCGCGCGAACGTCCGGGTCGATGTCGGTTATCGCCGCGATGTCGTGTCCCAGCGAGTCGACGGTCTCCGCGTGCCAACCGGCGACGGTGCCGCCGCCGACGAATCCGATGTCGAGTGTGTGCATCGATACACACCCTCTCCCAGAGCTATAAAAATTTTTGGTTGAATTACTACTGCAACTTTTTTCACAGGGTATGTCGTAGTCGCTCCCGAGATGGTAGGAACTAGCATACAGTTGTACTCGCTCCGAGACCTGGGTATGTCGCTCCCGGCCCTCATCAGCGAAGTCGGCAACACTACGTTCGATGGCGTCGAATTCGCCGGATTAGGAGAATCGTCCCCGTCCGCGATTGCCGCGGCGCTGGACGACGCGGGCCTCACCGCCACCGCTGCCCACGTCGGCATCGACGAACTCGAATCGTCGTTCTCGGAGACGCTCTCGCGCTATCGGGAGGTCGGCTGTGAGACACTCGTGGTCCCGTATCTCGACGAGACACACTTCGAGTCGCGCGAGGCGGTCGAAGCGACGGCCGAACGTCTCTCGGACCTCGCCGAGCGAGTCGCCGCCGAAGGACGCACGCTCTGTTATCACAATCACGACCACGAGTTCACGTCGCTCGACGGCCGTTCGGCGTTCGACGTGCTTGTCGAATCGACCGACGACAGCCTCGAATTCGAACTCGACCTCGGCTGGATAGACGCCGCAGGCCGTGACCCGGCAGTGGTACTGGACGAGTTGGGTGAGCGCGTTCCGCTGGTTCATCTCAAAGACGTTCGCACTGCCGACGGGACGCCGGTCGAACTGGGCGACGGTGACCTCGACGTTCAAAACGCCGTGCGCGCCGCGCGAGACGCCGACGTTCGATGGCTCATCTACGAGCACGACCAGCCAGCCGACCCGGTTCGGTCGCTGGCACACGGCTCGCAGCGACTCGACGAACTCCGACGCGAATTCTTCTGACTCCGTCTCGTCCACCGTCCCGCGTTTCTCCTCGAACTCCCGACCAGATGTGATAGATATTGTAGTGTTAGTTCAACCAAAATTTTTATTTGCCCCCGTTCATTTGTGAGTGGTATGCCAGGGCGTAACAATCAGGCGGACGGTGACGACGACATCCTTCGACGACGGTTCATCCAGGGTTTCGGGGCTGTCGGACTCACCGCTAGTTTGGCCGGGTGTGGCGGCCAGAGTGCAGGTGGCGACACAGGTGGAACACAGTCGGGGAGCGTTGCGACGACCCAGAAAAATACGGGTACTCCCGACCAGAGCGGAAAGCCGAAAGACGACACGCTGAGCGTCGCCCAGTGGGCGGTCCCCAAAGACTCCCAGTACAACCCCTACAACGACAAGAACGGTGCGGAACCACGTCGTGTGCTGTACGACCGGTTCATGAAGTACAATCTCCAGAAACGGGAGTACACCGGGTACGCTATCTCCGACTGGTCGGCTGACGGTTCCGAGGTGTCGCTCACGGTGCGCGACGGGTTGAAGTGGCACGACGGCGACGACGTGACCGCGACTGATCTCGTGACGAAGTTGAAACTCGACCTGTACACCGGCGGGTCGCTGTCGAACTACGTGGACGAGATCAGCAAGGCGGTTACCAAACAGAGCGAGAAGAAGGTCACGCTGAAACTCTCGCAGAAGGTAAACGAGGAGATAGTCCTCGCGTTGCTCCAGCCAAAGCGGATGAACGTGAAACACGCCGAGTACAAAAAACACCTCCAGGCGTTCGAACAGGCGTCGGGCGACGAGGAGATTAGTAAGGCTCAGGACGACCTCTTCAACCGGAAGGTGAAAGAACCGATCGGCAGTGGCCCGTTCACGTTCGAGAACGCCGATTCGCGCCGAACGCTGCTCACCAAATTCGACGACCACCCGGACGCGAAGATGATCAACTTCCCGAAGATGGAGTATCTCTACCTGCCATCGAACCAGAAGCGCTGGGACGCGCTCATCAACGGGAAGACGGACGGCTCCGCGACGCTGTTCATGCCGCGGAACAAACTCAACCAGCTTCCGGACTCGGTTCGCGTCGGCCTCATCGCACGCCACACGGGTCTCGGTCTGGTTTTCAACCACGAACACGAACACTACGGCCAGCGGACGGTTCGACAGGCCATCGCATACGTCATCGACCGGCAGGCGGTCGCGACTAACTCCGGCGCGGGCACCGACTCCAAGATTCCCGTCGAGATTCCAAGCGGCCTCACCAAGGGCCAGACGAACGCGGTGAAAGACAAGTGGCTGAACGGTGTCGCCGGGAAGTTCAACAAGTACGAGACGAACACCGAGAAGGCGGCGTCCCTCCTGCGCGACGCCGGATTCGAGAAGAGCGGCGGCACGTGGCAAGACGAGAACGGCAAGCCACTGAAAGCGCCGGTCAAGGCTCCCTCCGGCTTCACCGACTGGGTGACCGCCGCGGAGACGTTCGTCAGCCACTTGAAAGAGTTCGGCATCCAGGCCCAACTTCTGGCGAAAGACACCTCGACCTACTGGGGCAAAGACTGGGCGAACGGAAACTTCACGCTCGCCCTCGGTGGCTGGTCGGACTACAGCCAGAGCTACCCCTTCTTCCACTTCGACTACCTGTACGACAGCACCGACTCGAAGAGCATCTGGAAGGCACCGCGGGAGTTCGACGTCGCGCCGCTGTCGAACCCCTCGGGGTCCAAACAGTCCGTGAAACCGGCCGACCTCGTCCAGCAGCTCTCGCAGGCGAAAAACGAAAAACAGGCGATCCAGACCATACAGAAGCTCGCGTGGGTGACCAACCGGGAGCTTCCGGTGTTGCCCCTCCAGGAGAAGCTGGCACAGACGTTCCTCACCGACGACGACTGGAACGTTCCGCCGCGAAACAGCCCCAAGTTGCAGGTGTACTGGCCCGCCCCGTGGCTCACGCGCGAGGGTGACTGGTCGGCCAAACGCAAGTAACACCTGTCCTCGTTTCCATGAATGCGAACTACATCGTCAAACGAACCGGACAGGCCATCTTCACCGTCTTCGCCGTCATCTCGCTGACGTTCGGGTTGATTCGGCTGCTGCCGGGCGGGCCGATGGACTACCTGCGAGCGAAGCTCATCCGACAGGGAAGCGGCCTGTCGCGGGAGCAGATAGAACAGCGCATCGCGGCCCAGACGAATCTCGCCGTGGACGAACCGATATACGTGCAGTACGCGGACTACATGGGGTCGGTGTTGCAAGGCGACCTCGGCACTTCGACGTGGCAGAACGAACCAGTCACCGACATCCTGGTCCAGGCGATTCCGTGGACGGTGTTCATCATGGCGACGTCGCTGTTCGTGATGTTCGTCGTCGGCGTCGTCCTCGGCGCGTTCATGGCCTACCGCGAGGGAAGCCGATTCGACGTGTCCGCGACCGGCGTCTCCCTGCTGTTGAATTCGACGCCATACTACGTGGTGGCACTCCTGTTGCTCACGTTTCTCGGCTACCGATTCAGCATATTCCCCACGCAGGGGCACTACGCCTCGGGGATCGAACCGGGCTTGACCCCGGCGTTCATCATCAGCGTGCTAGAGCACGGAGCCTTGCCCATCCTCTCGCTCGCCATCACCGGCTTCGGCGGGTGGGCGCTGAATATGCGCGGTAACAGCGTCCGCGTGCTCGGCGAGGATTACCTTCGAGTTGCCCGACTGCGGGGACTCTCGGAGCGGCGCATCGCCATGCGCTACGTCGCCCGGAACGCCATCCTCCCAATGTACACGAATCTGATGATCGCCATCGGTGCGGTGTTCGGCGGTTCCATCATCTTGGAGCAGATATTCGCGTATCCCGGCGTCGGCTACTACCTCATCCGCGCCATCGGTGCGCGCGACTATCCGATGATGATGGGCGCGTTCATGGTCATCACCATCGCGGTCGTCATCGGCGTCTACATCGCCGACCTGACCTACGGCATCGTCGACCCACGGGCGAAGGGAGGTGGGTCGCGTGAAGCATACTGAGTCTCCGTCCTCGGACTTCGAGACGGTCTCGGACACGACGCTGACGCGAACCGAACGCTACCGCGAGACGTTCGAGGAGTTCGTCCTCGCCCCGGCGCGGGTCGTCTGGACGGACTGGCGAGCGCGCATCGCGATGTTCATCATCACGCTCTACGTGCTGATGGGGACGGTCGGCGTCGTGTTCGTCCAGTCACCGACACCGAATCAGGGGCCACAGCTCGTCGGCGCGTTCCGCACGATGCAGCATCCGCTCGGGACGACCTGGTCCGGTGAGAGCATCCTCTCGCAACTCGTCCACGCGACGCCGCCGATGCTGAAGATGATAACTTCCGGTGCGGTGTTCACGGTCGCAGTCGCAACGGTCGTCGGAACCGTCTCGGGCTACAAGGGCGGCGTCGTGGACAGCGCGCTCATGCTGATGACCGACGTCGTGCTGACCATTCCAGGGCTACCGCTCATCATCGTGCTGGCTGGCGCGCTCTCGAACACGCTCAGCGGGAATCCGTTCGTCATCGGAATCTTGCTGTCGGTCAACGCGTGGGCCGGGCTGGCGCGGTCGCTTCGCTCGCAGGTGTTGACCCTGCGAGACGCCGAGTACGTCGAGGCGTCTCGCGTCATGGGTATCTCGACGCCGAAGATAATCACGTACGACATCGTCCCCAACCTGATGCCGTACATCACGATGAACTTCGTCCAGACGGCGCGAAACGTCATCTTCGGCTCCGTCGCGCTGTACTTCCTCGGCATCCTCCCGTACGACAAAGCGAACTGGGGCGTGATGATGAACAGCGCGTACAAACAGGCCGGGGCGGTGTCCTCGCCGTCCGCGTTCCACTGGCTGCTGATTCCGATGCTCGCCATCATCGTCCTCGGGCTCGGGTTGACCCTGTTCGCACAGGCAGCAGACCGACTGTTCAACCCCAGAGTGCGGGCGCGACACGCCCAGACCGTCAGCGAAATCGACGCAGAGGGAACCGACACCGACGACACGAAGGGGATGACATGACGATGGCACACACACGACAGACGACGACTGACGCAGACACGACGAATGACCCGGAATCGGACGTGATACTGGAGATGCGTGACGTGAACGTCACCTTCGGGATGGACCGGGGGACGGCACACGTCCTGGACGACGTGAGCCTCGACGTGCGGCGTCGGGAGATCCTCGGCGTCGTCGGCGAGAGCGGGAGCGGGAAGTCGATGCTCGCCTCGGCGATGCTCGACGCGGTCGAAGAACCCGGCGAACTCACGGGCGAGATAACGTACTACCCCGACGAGGGCGACCCCGTGGACTTACTCGACCTCACCGACGAACAGCTGAAACGACTTCGCTGGGAGGAGATTTCCATGGTGTTCCAGGGGGCGTTGAGTTCGTTCAACCCGACGATGCGAATCCGGGCCCACTTCGAAGAGACGCTCTCGGCTCACGACGCCGACGTCGCCGCCGGGATGGAGCGCGCCCGAGAGTTGCTCTCCGACCTCTATCTCGACCCGGAGCGGGTGCTGGATTCGTACCCCCACGAGCTTTCGGGTGGGATGTCCCAGCGGGCGCTCATCGCACTCAGTCTGGTGCTAGAGCCGAACGTCCTCGTGATGGACGAGCCGACGGCGGCGCTCGACCTGCTCATGCAGCGGTCGATACTGAGCCTGCTGTCGGACCTCCAGGAGAAGTACGACCTGACGGTCGTGTTCATCACGCACGACCTACCGCTGGTCGCTGGACTCGCAGACCGGTTGGCCGTGTTGTACGCCTTCCAGATCGTCGAACGCGGTCCGGCAGACCAGCTCATCCGGAACGCGGCCCACCCCTACACTCGCGCCCTGCTGAAGGCGGTGCCGAACCTCGATGCGCCGCTCTCGACGATGCGACCCATCGAGGGGTCGGCTCCCGACCCCGTCAACATCCCGATGGGGTGTTCGTACGCCTCCCGGTGTCCACTGGCCGACGAGGAGTGCCGGGCGAACGACCCCCACTTCCACGACGTGGCCGACCAGCACGACGCCGCCTGTTTCAACTGGGAGCAGGCAGTGGACGAGATTCAGTTCGAAATCGGAGGAAAGAAACAATGAGCCACGACGACCCGGTCGTCTCGCTGAACGACGTGGAAGTACACTTCGAGAAAGAACAGAGCATCCTGGAGTTCTTTCAGGACCCCGACTCCGTCCACGCCGTCGACGGCGTCTCGCTCGACATCGCAGAGAACGACGTGGTCGCCCTCGTCGGCGAGAGCGGCTGTGGGAAGACGACGCTCGGCAAGACGGCCATCGGACTCCAGCGACCGACCGGCGGGAACGTCACCTACCGCGGCCAGGACGTCTGGGAGGCGAAAGATGGCGGTGGGGATGTTCCGTTCGACGAGATTCGAAAATCCTTGCAGGTGATTCACCAGGACCCCGGTGGCGCGTTGAACCCCAACCGGACGGTGATGAAGAGTCTCACCGCGCCGCTAAAGCGGTGGCGCGACGACATGAACACCGAAGACAGGCGGGCGCGGGTGCTCCGGATGCTCGAACGAGTCGGGATGGAGCCACCGGAAGATTACGCCCGTCGCTACCCCCATCAGCTCTCTGGCGGTGAGCAACAGCGCGTCGCCCTGGTTCGCGCGCTGTTGATGAACCCCGACCTCATCCTCGCGGACGAGGCCGTGAGCGCGCTCGACGTCTCCCTGCGGGTGGAGATAATGGACCTGATGCTCGAATTGCAAGACCAGTTTGGCACCTCGTTTCTCTTCATCTCCCACAACCTCTCGAACGCACGCTACCTCGCGGAGAAAGCGGATGGCCGAGTCGGCATCATGTATCTCGGGGAACTGGTCGAAATCGGCCCCGCGGACGAAGTGCTCAGCGACCCCAAACACCCCTACACGAAGGTGTTGCGGTGGGCGACGGCCGACCTCGATCCGAGCGACCAGGGTGCGACCGAACCTCCAGTCAGAACCATCGACGTTCCCGACCCGGTCGACCCGCCGAGCGGCTGTCGGTTCCACACCAGGTGTCCGGAGGCGCGCGAGGTCTGTACCCGCGAGTCGCCGACTATCGGCGAGGACGGCCACTGTGTCGCCTGTTTCCGTGACGACCCCGACCACGAGTACTGGGAGAGCGACCCGATAGAGGGAGCGGAATCCGAACGACTCCCGGCCGGGACGAACTCCTGACCCCGTCGAACCACGACGTGAAACTCGATTGCGAAAGCTACATTGTCAGTTATGAAGAAAAACGAACAACAACCCACGATGACTGCTGATACTCTCAGGGAGCAGTTGATAGTCTTCGGTTTCTCGGAAAAAGAAATCGACGTGTACTTCGTCGCACTTCGGCACGGCGAGGCGACCGCCAAGGAGATTTCCGACGATTCGGGCGTCTCCATTCGCTACGTCTACGACGTCGGCGAGCGGTTGGCCGACCGCGGCCTCGTTAAACTCAACGACCACGCGAGCCCTACCACCATCCGGGCGCTCCCACCGAACGAAGCGATCGCCGGGCTTCGTGGAAAGCTCGAATCGCTGGAGTCCGGTCTCGACGACCTCTACTCGGCGACCGAACCGAAGACCGCACAGTTCGACATCATCAAGTCCCGCCAGACGGTTCTCAAGCGAATCCGAACGCTGATCGACGCTGCGGACAGCGAGGTCGTCCTCTCGGTCCCGGCGACTGTCGTACCGGACCTACGGGAGACGCTCACCGACGCCGTAGACCGTGACGTGCTGGTGTTGCTGTTGGTCAGCGGAAGTAGTATGCGCGGAACCGAGATCATGTACAACCAACTCGAGGGAGTGGCGAGTGCCGCCCGCGTCTGGGCGGAGGACGTTCCGGTGATGCTCTCGACCGACATCACCTCGGGACTGCTCGGCCTGCACGAGATACTCACCGGGTCAAACGGCGACAACGAAGCCGTCGCCGTCACCGAACAACAGCTCGCGGCGACGATAGCCGGGTCGTTTCTGAGCAACTACTGGCCGATGGCCGAAGAGGTGTTCGTGACCGACCCCGCCACCCTGCCCCTGACGTACCGCAACTTCCGGCACACGGTGTTACAGGCGGTCTTGCACCGCCGCGCCGGGAACCGAATCCGTGCTCGCATCGACGCCCGAAACGGCGTCGAACAAGACGAGACGATAACCGGCGAGGTGGTCGACGTCAATCAGGCGCTCGTGTTGCCGCCGACCAACTCCTTCCCTATCGAGAATAGCCTCATCGTTCGAACCGACGCGGGCGAGGTCAGCGTCGGCGGTCCGGGGTCGTTCATCGAGGACTACGAGGCACGGGAAGTGACGCTCCTGGAGGCGGAGTGACGACGTGTTCGGGAGAGTGCACCCGGACGTGAGTCGATGACCACCTCGCCGTGGCGGATTCTGCTGACGCTCAGTAGCATCTTGCTCGTACTCCTGCTGTTTACGATTCCGTTCTTGACCCCCGGCACCGCATCGTACGTCGTCGCTCTGCTGAGTCTGGGCATGCTGGCCGTTACCGCGGTCGGTGCCGCGATACTGCTCCGAATCGACTGGAATCCCTTCTGAGCGCGCCGGCGGATGTCGTGTCGTTCGTCGTCCTCGGCCAGGGTTGGAGGTTCGAACGACCGCCAACCTGACAGTCGAATCATCCGTGGATTCCGTCCCCGCACAGGGGGGCGTGACGGGAGTAGTGTCTGATGGTGGCTCACCACTGACCGGCGATGGAGTGCCACGCTCACGTGCTCCGTCGAAGACGTCGTTCGAGACAGACTCGCGAGAATCGTTCTCCGTCGGTTCGAGCGCCGGACGGAATCGGGTGAGAGTCGCGACGCGGCCCTCGTCGTCAGTTTTTATCCGGCATCGTCGAGTGCCGAGACGTGCCACCCATGTCCGGCCGAGACGACGGCATCGTCGAGACGCCGCTCGTACTGCCCCCGCTACCGCTGTCGCGTCCGCTCTCGTCGTCGGACTCCTCTTCGTCCGATTCTTCCTCGGTCTCTTCTGTCTCCTCGTCCGCGCTCTCGTCCTCTCCGCCAGCAGCGTCGAACAGCGACCGGAGTTCTGTCAGGCTCTCCTTGACCGACGAGGACTCCTCGTTTTCCTCTTCTTCGGTTTCCGTCTCCCCGTCCCCGTCACCTTCTGACCCTTCGCTGCTTTCCGTCTCGTCGCTCTCCGTTTCGTCCTCCTCGCTTTCCGTCTCCTCGTCGCCTTCTGACTCGTCTCCTTCACTTCCCTTCTCGCTCGTCTCTTCGTCGGAGTCACCGGTCGACAACACCGAAGACAGCAGGTCGCTCACGCTTCTGCCGTCGTCGCTGGACGTTCCATCGCCGCCGATGCGTTCGAGTCGGTCAATGCGCTCCGTTTCGTCGAGAGTCGACCACTTCTCGGACAGGTCCGCTAGCTCCAGGAGGTTTCGCAGACCGAGCACCGCGTCGGCGTCTGCATCCTGTATCAGTATCGGAAGCTCGGGGGGAGCGACGTCGTCCGATACGTCCTCGAATCCCGCGGCCGTGAGCAGTTCGTCGAGCGATGCGTCGTCGACCTCCTCGGCGACGGCGTCGGCGGTTTCGCGCACGGCATCGGCCTTCTCGTCCGGCAACTCGCCGTCCTCGACGGCGTCGAGTGCCGTCCGGACCCGGTCCATCCCGTCGGCGAGGAGCTTTTCGAGGTTGGATTCGTCGTTACTCATCGTTCGAGTGGGCGTACGAGCGTCGACTGTCGTGCTGTACTTTACTCCTCATCGGCATCTTCGTCCTCGCTCGTCTCCGACTCGTCGTTGAACTCCTCGACGATGGCATCGACCAGTTCGTCGTGTTGCAGGTTTGCCTTGACGTCGACTTCCTTCGCGAGGGACTGAAGCTCCGAGTACTCCATCGTCTCGAGGAGGTCGCGGTAGGTCTCCTCCCGTATCGCCTGCACGTCGTCGGGGTCGAGGTCGCTCGCGTCGACGGTCGAAGCAGCATCGGTCGCCTCGTCTGTGGATTCTTCGGCGGCGTCGCTCGCTTCGTCCGCTCCGTCCTCGACTGTCTCCTCGGCCATCTCCGCGGCCTCCTCGGCGGTCTCTTTCGCTTCGTCGAGCGTCTTCTCGGCAGCTTCTCTCTGTTCGACGTATCCCCGAAGCGCGTCCTCGATGGGTTCTCGGAACTGCGGTTGGCTCAGCGTCCGCCCGAGTGCTACGACGAACGCACTCGCCAGGCGGCCGAACGATGAGCGGTCGCCCTCGTCGTCCCGGAGACCGAGCTTCGAGGCGACTCGCCCGACCACGACGCGCCCGAGTTGGCGTCCGGCGAGCGCGCCGACCGATTCGCCGAACGTCCGTCCGAGCGACGCCCCGTCGACCTGGTCGCTCACGCTATCGCCGGATACTAGCGAACCGACGTCGACCTGGTCGGTCAGTTCGTCGGTGACCGCTTCTTTCGGGCTTGGTGTGTCGCTCATGCGTTCTCACCTTCGTCGGTTTCGGTATCGCCGTCGGCCGCCTCTTCCTCGTCGTCTCCGTCGTTCCCGTCCTCTTGGTCCGTGTCGCCGTCGCCCGATTCGATTTCGGCCGTGGATTCGAGGAGCGAATCCAGGAGCAGGCCACCGAGGAGGCCACCGAGCCACCCGCCGAGATTTCGACCGACGAACCCGCCGACGGTCGCACCGAACGACTCCGCCGAGGTCTCGTCGTCAAACTCCCCATCGAGCGACGTGTCCGCGAACACTTCGTCGAAATCGATGTTCCGGATCGCCTCTCCGATGTCGAGCGGCGGAGTGTCGTCGCTCATGCTTCGGACTCTGCTCTGTCAGTGGATTCCTCGCCGAACATCTGGTCTACGAGTTCCTTTAAGAGCGTCGTCAGCATCTCGTCGAGCGGGACGTCCGCCAGCGCGTCGCTCATGGAGTCGCGGGCGGAGTCGACCGCCGACGAGACGGAGCCGGAGCCAGAGTCCGACGAATCCTCCTCGTCCGAACTCCCGCCGACCAGGCCCTTGAAGAGGCTCCCGGAGAGCAGGTTCCCGAGGAGGCCACTCGAACCGCTCCCGAGCAGGTTGGCGACCCCCGAGAGCAGGTTCCCCAGCAGGCGACCGGGGCCGCTTACCGCCGTCACGTCCAACTTCACCTCGTCGAGGTCGACTTCGAGTCCGAGCAGGTCGAGGAACAACCCTTCGAGGTCGAGGAACAACACCGTCGTCTCTCCCTCCTCTCGGTATCCGTACTCGTCAGACCCCTCGCTCTCCGTTTCTGCTGTCTCGGCTTGCGATTCTTCCGTCTGTGCTGCCGAAGACTCCCCGTCGCTTTGCTCGTCGGCGGTCGATTCGCCGCTTTGCTCGTCGTCCGATTCTTCCGTCTCCTCCGGTGCACTCTTCTGCTGTTGCTCGCCACCGTCGGGCATCAACCGCTTCCCGTTCGCGGAGTCGTCCGTACTGTCGTGGCTGTCGGAAGCGATGTCGTTCTGACCCTGGCGGCACGCGTCGCTGCGCTCGGTGTTTTCTGACATAATGACCAACTTGATTTCAAATGGGCCGACTGCAACTAAGACGTTCTGGCTATCTACGCAAGCAACCCTCGACGAGTCACGTGTCGAAAACTGTATTTAATCGTCACTTAAATCGCGGTCAATCGACGCATGCATCCGATTTCTGCGTCCCTAATTCGTTTTTCCTTCACAACAGGTAATCGAGCATACGTTTTTTCGGGGATACCTGTTCGAGTCGCGTCGACGTGCAGGAACAGAGTCCACATCCGGATGGTGTGGCCGGGATGGCTAAATAACGCTTCACATGGCCGCCGATAGGTTCTCGGGTCTCGTGTGGAATCGATACCTGTAGGGAGAAGACGCACGGCCGAGGTTGGCTCGTCGCACAGCCCTCTGACGCTCGCCGTCGTTCTCCCTGTGCCATGCAGCCCCTTCTGGTCGTCTCTTCGTCGGTCGTCGCGGCGATTTCCGGGAGACGGTGCTGTTTCCGGATTCCGACCGGTTCACTCTTCGGCCGTCGACCGCTCGACTGTAAAGAGGTCGTCGTCGGTCAACACCGTTCCGACGCGACCGTGCCACGCTTCACTGAACGCCTCACGTTCCGCCACTGTCGCTGTTTCATCGAGGAGTTTCTGGAGGTATCGACCTGCGCCACCGGCCTCGGGAACGTCGCCGACGTGGTACGTGACTCGAACGGACTCGTTCGTGTCTGTTCTGGTGAAGACGAACGTCGGGCCGTCTTCCTTGATGTCGCCGAAGCGGAGCAGGTCCTTTCGGCTCCCGTACCCGCCGGCCAACCCGCCGAACCCGTCTTCCTCGGCCGCCCCGACCACGTACGAGACGAGCCGTGCCATCACGCCGTAGGTGGGGTCGTCTTTCGGCCCGCCAGCGAGAACGTCGACGTCTCCACGGACGGGATACCCGTCGGGATAGAGCGCGTCGAGACCGAGTTGGACGATGCGGTAGGCACCCGATGCGGTGGGACACGAGTGCCCGGCTATCTTCACGACGTCTGCGTAGCTGATCACGAACGGCTCGCCGGGTTCGAGCACCGTCAGCACCTCTGCTACCGGGTCGCGGATTCAAATCGGCTCGACGTTCTCGTGTTCGGTGCGCCAGTTCGCTCGGTCGGTTTCGTTCGTCGTCTCGTTCATGATTTGGAATCGGAGTCGAATCTCAGTACCGCAGGAGTCGCATCCCGTTGAGGATGACGAGGAGGACGCTTCCCTCGTGGACGAGCATCCCGCCAGCGAGATGGACGGCATTCGTCAGGACGCCCGCGAGGAGGAGCGTGACGGTCAGCACGGCTATCCCGACGTTCTCATAGACGTTCCATCGGGTCGCCTTGCTCAGCGTGACGGCGTCGGGGATTCGCTCTAGGTCGTCGGCCATCAACGCCATGTCCGCCGTCTCGATGGCGGTGTCCGTGCCGGCAGCGCCCATGGCGATACCGACGTCGGCAGTGGCGAGCGATGGCGCGTCGTTGATGCCGTCTCCCACCATCGCAACCACGTGGCCGTCGGCCTGGAACTCGCGGATGATACGCTGTTTGTCCTCGGGGAGGAGTTCGGAACGGGCGTCGTCGATGCCGACCGCTTCGGCGACCGCAGCGGCAGTTCGCTCGTTGTCGCCGGTCACCATCACCGTCCGCAGACCGGCGTCTTTCAGTGCCGCCACGACGCGCGGCGCGGCCGACCGCACCTCGTCGCGGAGCGCGATGACGCCGATCACGTCGCCATCGAGGACGACGTGCACGCCAGTCTCGCCGTGGGATTCTCGCTCGCGGACGTACCCTGCGACGTCGTCCGGAACCGTGACGCCCCGGTCGTCGAGAAGCGCCCGGTTCCTGACGACGATCTCCCGGCCGTCGTGGTGGGCGACGACGCCTTTGCCCGCGACGACGTCGAAATCGTCCGGGCCGGGTATCGGCGTCGCTCCGACGGGGCACCGCCAGTAGTTCGTCGGTCTGTCGACGCTCGTGGACGACCGACTCGCTCACCGCCGTCGGTGACGGCGTCGCCGGGGCCGTCGAGCGACCGGGCGGCGTCGAGGATGGCGCTTCCGAGGTGGTGTTCGCTTTTCTTCTCGGCGATGGCGGCGAGACGGAGCGTGTCCTCGGCGTCGTAGCCGACTCCCTCGACGCTCGCGACGGTGGTCTCTCCCTTCGTGAGCGTTCCCGTCTTGTCGAAGGCCACGACGTCGATCTTCCCCGCCGTCTCCAGGTGTTCGCCACCTTTCATGAGGACGCTCTTGCGCGCAGCGTTTCCGATGGCGGAAACGACGCTCACCGGCGGTCCGATGACGAGGGCACCGGGACAACCGATGACCAGCAAGGTCAGCGCCAGGAGCGCGTCCTGCGTGAGGACGTAGGCGACGGCGGCCAGTCCGACGATCGCGGGCGTGTAGTACCGCGCGAAGCGGTCGATGAGGCTCTCGGTTGGTGCTTTCGCCTCCTGTGCTCGCTCGACGCGGCGGATGATCCGCTGGAGGGTCGTATCCGACCCTGCTCCGGTCGTCCGGACCTCCAGTGCACCCGCTTGATTGATCGTTCCGGCGTACACTTCGTCGCCGGAGGCCTTGTGAACTGGCGCACTCTCTCCGGTGACCGGCGCCTGGTTGACGGCGCTCTCCCCGTCGACGACCCGACCGTCGACCGGAATCTTGTCGCCGGGGCGGACGACGACTATCTCGCCTCGTTCGACGTCGCGAGCAGGTACCTCGACCTGCTCTCCGTCGCGACGAACCAGTGCCGTGTCCGGCGTCATCTCCAACAGTTCCTGCAGGGCGTTGCGCGTCTTTCGCATCGTCCGCCCTTCGAGATAGCTTCCCAGCGAGAACAGGAAGACGACTGCCGCCGCCTCCCAGTACTCGCCGATGGCGATCGCACCGATGGCTGCTAGCGTCACCAGTGTCTTGATACCGAGGGTCCGACTCCGAACCTCGTGTACGGCGGTTTTCCCGATGTCGTACCCGCCGACGACGGTGGCGAGGACGAGCACGCTCGCGCTGGCAGTGCTGAAGGTCGTGAAGTAGCCGACGCTCCACCCGACGGCGTACAGGAGGCCACTCGCCGCGGTGACGATGGCCGTGCGATGTCTGTGGTAGTATCGTCGCTAACTCATCGTAGACTCCGGGTCAGGCGGGTTGAGGGGTGTATCCTCGACTCTCGATGGTGGACTCGAACTCGGTCGGGTCGGCGTGAGCGGCGTCGTACTCGATTTCGACCCGGCCCGTGGTGTAGTGTACCTCGACGCGTTCGACACCGGCCATCTTCGCGAGCGCGCGCTCGACGGTACTCGCACAGGTCGGACAGTCGAAGTCCACGACGCGGAACTGTGTTGTTTCGCTCATCTTTTATCTCCACGTTCGAAGAGGGGCTCTCGCCCTTTAATTATTGCTCAAATGATATGTATGTGTGCAACGACGCACCGTCGAACCGGTACGACCGTTCGTCTAGGGGGTTCGGCTGAACACCTATACGACGCGCTTCCCTATCTTCGGTATCGATGAGTGAGTTCACAGCCGATGTTCATTTGAAGGACATCGCGGTTCGAGATACGAACGTTTCTGACGCCGTCGACGAACCGTTTCGGGCGATGATACTGGACATGCTTGCCGACGAAGCGACGACGATTCGGGAAATTCACGAAGCATTCGCACGGCAAGGTTTCGAACGAACGGAGAACACGATTCGACACCACGTCAACGAACTCCGCGACGCCGACCTCATCGAAGTCGAACGGCTCGAAGAGCGACGAGGCGGCACGACAAAATACTACCGCGCGACCACCATCGTCCTCTCGTATACCCTCCCTCCTGGGGCGGACGAACCGGTCGACGAGATGGCCGCACACGTCGAATCGGCGGTCGAGGACGTCGTCACACGCCTCCTGTCGACGTACGACGACGAGATAGAAGACATCGTCTCGGAGATGGCACCCTGTCAGCACTGCCAGACGCAGAAATACGAGACGTACCTCCTGTTGACCGTGCTCCGACGGGCGTTCGTCCGTGCACACGCCCGCGACGCGCGAGCATCGTCGACCGACGACTGACCTCGCGGCCAGATTCCGATACTGTCGACCGCCAACTATATTTCTCCTGATTCCAATCGTTCGAGAACTAACGATTCGAACGCTTATTTGAGTCGCGACCAGTCATGTCCAGAACGAACCTACTCCCTCCCCTCCGATGAATCGGAACACTGTCCGCCTGCTGGCGGTTGTCTTCGCCCTCGGTCTCCTCGTGCATCTCTTCGGCGGGCGTTACCTTCGAGCGGAACTCGCCACCGCGAATCTCGGACTGGTCGCGGTCGGTTTCGTGACGGTGTTGCTCGCGCTCTTTTGCTGGAGCGAAGCGATACGACGACTCCTCGATGGGACCGCGACGCCCGTCCGAGGCTGGCGATTCAGAGGGGCCTATCTTTCGAGTTTCTTCGCGAAACAGGTCATCCCGATCGGGCGAGCGAGCAGTCCGTTTCTCATCGCGTACATCGTCTCGTCCGAGACCGAGGCGGAGTACGACCGAACGCTCGCCGTTGCGTTTGTCGTCGAAGTGCTCAACGCCATCGCGTCGCTCGGTCTCCTGTTCGTCGGCCTCCTCACGCTCGTCGTCCGGGGCTATTCGGTCACGACGCTCGTTTCGTTCCCGACCGTAGAGACGGTCGCTTTCCTCGCGGGTATCGTTCTCGTGACCTCGCTTACGGTCTACCGGTACGGGACGATACTGTGGGGTGCCGTGCTGTCGTTCGTCTCTCACGTGGTGGTACTGGCCGACACGCTGTTCGGCGGCAGGACACGGCGACTCAAACTCACGTTCTCTCCGGTACGAACGCGAATCCGGTTGCTCCGGAACACCGTCAGAGCGCAGTTCGACTCCTACTCGAACGAAGTGAGTGTGGTACTCGACCACCGACGGGACGTGGCGTTCGCACTCCTGTTTTCGCTCTTCGGGTGGCTCTGTTTCTGTCTGCCGTTCTACGTGAGCTTTCTCGCGCTTGGGCGACGAATTTCGTTGCTCGTCGCGTTCTTCATCGTTCCGGCGAGCGGTCTCGCACGGATGATTCCAGTTCCGGGTGGACTCGGTGGCGTCGAAGTCGTCCTCGTCGCGATGAGCATCGCACTCGTCGGAATGGACGCACAACTGGCCGGAGCGGGCGTGTTGCTCTATCGACTCGTCACCTACTGGTTCGTCCTCGCCGTCGGCGGCATCTACTCCGTCGTCGTTCTCGACATCCGACAGCTTCTGTCGCCACGACGTGACACCGCCTGAGACGCGTCCCGGCCGCTACGGCGATTTGATGTATCCGTACCCCAGTTGCTGGAGGCGGGCGAGTTCACCGACGCCGGACGGCACCGGTTCGACACCCGGGAGCAGGTCGTCTTCCGTGAGACCGAGGTGCTCCATCGCGTTCTCACAGGCCCGGAAGGTGACACCCCGCTCCTGGAGCATCGCGACGATGTCGGCGAACTCGTTGTCGTCGGTCGGCGGCGTGTACACGAGGACGCCCTTTCCGTTCGCCAGGAAGACGAGGTCGTTGACGGGAACCGACTCGTCTTCGAGCAAGTTCTTCGCGTTGTGCAACGCGTGTTTCTGGTCCATCGTCTCGCCGCTCGAGAGGTGGATGACGGTCTTCGTCTTCGGTGTCGGTCGTGCCGCCCGTTGGTCGTCCTGTCCCTTGGCGCCGACCGATTCGCTTCCGAGTAACAGTGCACCGAGCGTCCCTGCTGCCGAGACGAAACTTCTTCGTTCCATACATTTCTACAGACACAACGGATTGGAATATACTTTGGTCACGTCGTCAGTCCGCGAGAACAATGGCAACGTATTTCCGTTCGATTCGGAGATGCGTGAAAACGGTAGTGGATGACGTCGATAGCGTGCTCACGCTCGCATCGAGGACGTCGGTGTTCGGCGCTCGGACCGCGAATCTCGGCGTGGGCGGCACGACGCAGCGGGCGGGGCTGTCTACGGCACGCGGCGTCGAGCGTCACGATTCGCCAGCATGCAGGTGCTTCGGGAGGGGGGACGAATAACTGTCGTCTCCCCATCAATCGTCGGTGGTTGTGTTCGCCTTCGGTTCCGCGGGTGCGGTGTAGTTTCCTTTCGTCGGGTGGGTCTCTTTCATCCAGACGAGGACGATGCCCCCCGAAACGAACATCGCAACGGCAGTGACGTAGAACGCCGCACGAATCGACACGGCGTCCGCTGTAACCCCGATGAGTATCGCCCCGAATCCGTAGCCGGCGTCACGCCACATCCGGTAGACGCCGAGGCCGGTCGCTCGCCACGTGGGGTGGGCCGCGTCGCCGACGACCGTGATGAGGTTGGGATAGAGCAGTGCCATTCCGAGACCGGTGACGCCCGCGGTGACGAGCCAGAGCCAATAGCCGTCTACGACCGCCGTTGCGAGGACGCCGAAACCGGCGACGAACATCCCGGCGACGACGGGTGGTCGGCGTCCGACGTCGTCGGCGAGTTTCCCCGTGTAGAGCTGGAGAACCCCCCAGACCCCACCGTAGACGCCAACGACGACGCCGACCTGCGCGACGGACAGACCGACCGTCGTGAGATAGAGCGGATAGACGATCCAGACGAGGGCGTCGACGAACTTTTCGATACTTCCGGCCTGCGACGCCGCGAACAGCGTCTTGTCGCCCCACGTCGCCCGTTTCAACACCGCGACGAACGGCAGGTCGGCGTCCGTCTCGTCGGCCTCGCTATCTGCTTCGGCCTGCGCGTACGGCAGCGTCTCCTCGACGAACAGGACCGCGACGACGAGACCGAGGACGACGACCCCGGCGAGGAAGTAAAACGGCGCTGGCCGCAAGCCGTATTCGGCCGCGATGACACCGGTGACCCACGCACCGACCGCGACGCCACCGTAGCCGAGTGCTTCGTCCAGTCCGACGGCGAGACCACGCGCGTCGCTTCCGGCGAGGTCGAGTTTCGCGTTGACGCTCATGCTCCACGCTAGCCCCTGATTGATACCGAGGAGGACGTTCCCCAGCGTAATCCACCACCAGTTCGGAGCGTAGACGAGAATCACCGGGATGGGAAGCGCGAAGAGCCACCCCGCGATGAGGATTGGCTTGCGCCCGTAGATTTCCGCCCACTTGCCGCCGTAGAGGTTGAGCAGCGCCTTGACGAAGCCGAAGCTCACCACGAACGACCCGATTATCAGCAGCGACTCGACGCCGAGGACGTCTCGTCCGAGTATCGGGACGACGTTCCGCTCTGCGCCAATCGTGAGACCGACGGCGAACACCGTCAGAAGCTGGAGCGTGAACTGCTTCCAGTTGGCTCGAATCCCCTGCTGGTACTCACTTCTCATCTCGTCTGCACTCCGCTCCGAACTCGCGTCCGGTCGCCACTGTCGCTCCGTCGGCGGTCAGTCATCTGTCGTGCTAGCATCTTCGCCGTCACTGTATATGAGTAATGCCGGTCATGTCCGGTACCGTTTTCTCCGCCCGGACGAATCACTTCGTATGAGCCTCTATCAGGCCTCGTTCCGGGTTCGTCACGACTGTCCGTACCGGGACCTCTCCGAACAGTACCCCGACATCACCATCCGAGAGTGGTATCTGAGCGACTGTCAGGTGCTCGAAATCACTGCGACGGAGGCACCTACGGACGACCTCCTCGACCGGATTCGGCGACTCGGAACGGTACTCCACCAGATGGTCGACGACGACGGCCTGCACGTCGTCACGCAGTCGTGTCTCTGCTCGCTGGAGGGGTCGCTCGTCCAGCGCTTCGAGGAACACGACTGTCTCTATCAACCCCCGACCGTCCACCGACAGGGGTGGGAACACTACACGGTCGTCGCCTTCGACGAGCGTGACGTTCGAGCGCTCCTTCGGGACCTGGACGCCGACCGGGACGTGGAGGTGTTGTCGAAGACTGCACTCGACGAACGACGGATTCCCCATAGCCTGCTCACCCCCGCCGACCAGCTGTTCGATGGACTGACCGACCGCCAACTCGCGGCCCTTCGACTCGCACTCGATACCGGATACTACGAGCAGCCGCGTCGAACGTCGATTCGAGAACTCGCCGCTCGAACGTCGGTGTCGCGGTCGACGTTCGAAGAGCACCTCCGGAAGGCCGAAAACAAGCTCGTCACGGGGGCGGGACAGTTCCTCCGGTTACTGACCGCTACCGGGTCTGAGAACCCGCTCGGTGTCGACGGGGAGATGGCCGAGACGTAGCGTGAGCACTGCCGGGAGAGACCGACCGCTCCGTTTTCTCCGACCGCAGGACGACTGATACTCAGTTCCGGGGGTCGACGACCTTCCGACGGCCCCGGATGGCAGTCTCGACCCGAAGCGTCGCCGTCCGATTAAATATCGCCTCGCATGACTACCGATAGATTCTCCCGTTTCCCCTCGAATCAAAAGGTGTAGGGAGAACACGCGGTATCGTCGCCGAACCGTAGCTCAGAGCTTCGTACCACCCATCGACATTCTCCCTGCGTCCTACTCCTCCCCTTCGGCTGTTCAGTTGTCACCACTCGACCGACAGACCCGTCTCTCCCGAGGATTTTTCTCGACGGCGTCCCTCTGGTGGCCTCGTGCAACTCACCGTGTACGGTCCACTCAGGGGTGTGACGGGTTCGAAGACGGTCACGCTGGCGTTCGATGGTGGGTCTGTCGAAGACGCCCTCTCCGCGCTCGTCGAGCGCTATCCTCGGGCACGAAAACAGCTTTTCACCGATGGTGAGACGCTCCGACCCAGCGTCCGTCTCTCGGTCGACGGGGACAGAGCCGACCTCGACGACGACTGTCCACCTGACGCCGAGCTAACCGTGTTTCCGGCGATGCGAGGTGGATGACGACCACCTCTCGGTTACGCGATCAGAGGTCGTACTGGGAACGGACGAGGTGAGCGAGACCACGCTCCTCCAGCCGTTCCATCGGCGCGAGCATCGTGAGCTGGACGATTCCGGGGAGTCGTCCGACCTCGACGCCGCCGGTGAACGTGCAGCGCGCACGAACTTCGCCTTCGCTCATATCGAGCAGTTTCCCCGCTCGTTCGAAGGCGTTCTCCGTCGCGTCGTTGATCGTCGCCCCACTGCCGATTACCTGAATCGGCCCCATCTCGTCGATTCGGTCGACACCGTACTCGTCGGCCAGTTGCTGGCCCCGGTCGCGCTCCTCTTGCGTGTGGGGTTTGCTGATGTGCGGGAGGTCCGTTTCGTTCGGGAGCAAGAGCGGTCCGTCGATGTCGAGTCCTTTGATTACCTCGACGCCGAGTTCGGCACGCCCACTCACGTCCGTGGTGTGCAACGAGAGTTCGCCGTCCCCCTGGTTGGCGTGCATATCACCGACGTACACGCCTCCACCGTCGACCTTGACTGGACAGATGAGGATGGCTCCCTCCCGAACCGCGTTGATGTCCATGTGGCCGTCCGTTCGCGCTTCGAGTTCGGTTTCGTCCGCGAGTCCCCAGTCGTGTTCGGCTCCGATGAGGAACTGTCCGAAGTCTCCGGCGTTGTGCGAATCTGGCATCTCGATCGGTGGCGTCGTCCCGACGTTCCCGATGAACGGTCGGAGGTGCCCGAGCGTCCCCGGCATCTCGGCGGGTTTGTAGAGCACGATGGGGTGCTGTCGGGAGTTCTCGGGGAGCGCCATCACTTCGTCGGCCCTCTCGGCCAGGTCGTCAGCACCACGGTCGCCGACGGTGAGACCTACCGACCGGTCGTCGTCGAAGACGACCGTGTAGCCGTATTCGAACCCGAACGACGACGCGTTCGCACCACACTCCGCACAGCGAATCGCGTCTTCACCCGTTCCTTCCACGACGCTCTCCGGCCACTTCGCACCACACTCGGGGCACTCGTGGTCGACGAACGGGTCGTCGCCGAACGCCCCCTCGCGTTCGGTCATGCTTCCCGTACTCGTCGCGACGCTGGTCACCTCTATCCGTTCGATTTTCAGCGCGATAGCGTCGCCGACCGTCGCGTTCTCCACGCGAATCGGCCGTGTCACCTCGTGTCCACCCCGGAATTTGGGGGTAATCATCGGTCCCCAGCAGGCCGGCGGCGTGTGCGTCTTGATGGTGCCACCGTCCGCTACCGTCCCGACCCACTCCTGGTCCGGACCGACGAGCCCGAGCGTGTACTGGTCGACCGAGAGTTCCTGTGTGAGTTCTTGCTGTGCCATCGTATCCCGTACTCTGTTCGCCTCTCAGCATCTTAAACAATCGTGTAGTTTGTCGCCTCCCACGAAGGGTACTCACGGAGACGGTTTCGCCATCCGCCAGGGGTTCAGTGGTCTGTCCGCTCCGGTTCGTACACGAGAACGGTGTACGGACTCTGGACGACGACCAGATACTCTTCGACGGTAAATCGAACCTCTACGTCGCTTCGTTTCTCCGCGCTCGCCTCGACGATCTGGTCGAGCGCATCCGGTTCCAGGTATTCGTAGAGGGTGAGCGTCGTCTGGCCGGACGACGCGGTGACTGCGGTCACGGCGTCGGCGACGCTGAGACTCGGCGGACGTGTTGGATCCATCGTGAACGGAGCGACCAGCGTATACTGCTGGACGCCATCGCGGCCCGGTTGCTCCGTTTCCGCAGCGAACCAGTTGGCTGTCTGGATGGACATGGTTCTATATTGGATACCATTTACTTGAGTAATGACTCATTATGTCTCAATTTAGCGGTCTGCGCTGCCGAGAATCGAGACGAGAGAAACGACGTTTCTTCCCCGCCGGGCGAACGGTACTCGATCTGTTTCCCGCAGATAGAAACCATCAGTCTCTCCACGTCGTTCGTACCTCTCTATCGTGATTATTCGGCCACGTCGCCCTGCCCCCGACTCCCAGCGGTGAACGCCACCTGATACCGTTCACAGCACTATACCGATGCTGGCAACTTGGTCGAAGCCGATGCTTCTTACTGGTTCGCCGGTGCTCGATAGTCTGTTTTGTTGTTCGATTCTGACTGTCACAATTCTCTGTCGATTCGAATCTACACTCCATTTTCGACGGGATATTCGCACCGGAGTGTCGCGGAGCAACACGAGAACGAGCGAGTACATACCGACAATACTCCGGGAATTCACCGTACAAAAGGGGGTGTAGACTGCCGTTTTCGATATCCAAAAGAGACCGCTCACGCGGGGGCCTGCGCACCATCACGCGATGCGCCTTCACTGCCGAAATCCGACTCTAAAGACGCTCTCTATCCAATTTCTCGTCGAAGTGACTGTCGAGGTGTCTGTGTCTCTTTTGTCTAACCATTGACTGGAAAGAGGATTCGACGGAACACCCCCGGATTCTATGGTCAAATCGCGTGTTTCAGGATTTTTGACTCCCCCGCTTTGTGCCGCCATCAAAAATCGATTATTCGGTATCTACACCTCATCTCTGTGGGGAATTCGGTGGAATTCTCGTCCCCGGTTGATAGTTATTCCGAGGCAATCAAGACGGTATTCGACTATCTTAATATCGGTACAACTCTGTTGCGTCTGGCGATTCTCTCATTTTCAAATCCGAATTTTGGTGTGGATTTATTAACTCGAATTCGGCGATAGGAGGCTTCTCGTCGCCGGTTTCGAATCGCGACTAAGCGTGCACCGCTGTACATCCCTTTCCCAAAGCATCTCGTTCGTTATTTCTCCCACGACAGGCCTTCTCCCGGTCGATTATCGGGGTGTACGCGAACGGAGTGCGTCCGAGCGTCGCTCTCGGCCGTTCTCATCGGCTGTCTCGGCTCTTCGGTGGGGTGTAAGCGATTTCCTTCCTGCCAGAAATTTCATCCTCGCATCGACTGGCCGTGACCGAATTCACATTCGTCAGTCACCCCCTGCGCAGGTGAGTACCGATCGTTTCGACAGTCACCACCCTGTCGACCTGGACGACCGCGTGTGAATCGTGATAGTCGAGGTGGGTGCGGTCTCGCGGTCGTCTCCAGGTCTCGATACCGATTCTGTCAGTGGTTCATTTCTGCGAACGAGTCATCGACGTACTGTGTGCGGTATCGTGACCACGACCACAGTCGCCGAGGACTACCCCTTCTATCCTCGCTGTTTGCATACTCCTCAACCCCCTTTGTTTCCGGTGCAACTCGGACGTATCGTCGCTGCGCACCCGTGATGTGAGGCTAGCTGGCCTCGTAACGCGGGGCGTTGTAGCATGGACTGATGCTTCGTCCGTCATCTCGACCACCGCGAGTTGATTATCGCGCGCCTGCAGGGGTGCAGGCGCGCATCGCCGGGCCTGCGAGATACCATGGCTTGGAACGAACGATACCATCGAGTAGCAGACGCACCGACGATCGAATCGAACGCCACTCTTCCCACTTCTCGGGGAGGGAACGGAGAATGAGCGAGTTTCCCTGCCCGACGTGTGACCGGGTGTTCGACACGCAGCGCAGACGGCGTATTCATTACAACAAAGCGCATGATGGACGGTTTCCGAACCGTACGTGTGCGGCTTGTGGATCCAAATTCTACTGCGAATATAAGAAGAAATACTGTTCTGCGACGTGTCGTGAACAGAATACGTCCAACAAGGGATCGAACAATCCGAACTACAACGGTGGCAAAACCGTTGGGACGTGCGAACTCTGTGACGTTACCTTCGAGTACTATCCCTCAGAGAAGGAGGGACGCTACTGCCCGGACTGTGTGCAAACGGAGGATTGGCAAACCCCACCAACGGCTGTCGGCGAAGACAATCCGCGGTGGAATGGTGGCAAACGGCAGGTCGACTGCGTCATGTGCGATACCACCGTCGAGCGATATCCGAGTAACATCGGTGATGTTGTCGTCTGTAGCGAAGGATGCCGTCGAGATTGGCTCTCCCAACGGTTCAGTGGATCGAAGCATCCGAATTGGAAGGGTGGTGGCAATCCAGAATACGGCACGGGATGGAACGAGGTTCGCCGGGACGCCCTCGAACGTGATGGCCATCGGTGTCTCGTCTGTGAAACGACTCGGGGAAAAACTTGGACGAAATCCCGACGTCCATCACATCGTCCCGGTTCGCTGGTTCATCAAGTCAGATGACCACACTCTCACAGACGCCCATTTCCTCGACAACGTGATCTCACTCTGCAGTAGCTGTCACCGTAAAGCCGAGTATGGGACGATTTCGCGGGATGAACTCCTGACGCTAATCGGAGCTGAATAACGACAATCGAGCGAACGCCATAGAAGGATTTACACCGGCCAAATGGCCGTGTAAGACTTTATTTCGGATAAGGTCCAGGTGCGAGAATCGAACCCGCGTCCCAGCCTCCACAAGGCTGGAGGATAGTCCACTACCCCAACCCGGACACGCATCCTCTCGTAAACGGGTGAGATTAAAATACGTTTCGGAAGGAGGCGAGACGGCTGGCGATTTTCGGGCTGTGAACGAATATCACTCCGCTGCGGCCTCTGGATTCTCCAGTCGAAACCGAAGGGTTTGCTGGTCTTCGAACCGTGGTCCCGACCCGAGGTGTTCGAACCCGACGTCTTCGGCGACGTCGGCGGTGTCCGTTTCCGCTTCGGGCAGCAACATCTCCACGGTCATCTCCTCGTTTTCCGCGAATCGGATGGGTTCGTCCAGCAGGCGCTCGCAGGCTGATTCCGACCCGAAGAGGTGGGTGACGTGAACAGTGTCTTTGTAGGCGTCGAAGCCGACGAACCCCTGGATTTTCTCGTTGGATTCGGCGACGCAGACCGTCCGGTCGTGGACGACGTTGCTCATCACTTCCGTCGGAACGTCGGCGAGTTCGGCGAGGCGTCCGCCGTCCGACTCCATCGCATCTCGGACGTGCATAGTGGGCATTGTCACCCCGTCACATTAATTCTTCATGCCGAAGTACGCCCCCACTTCAATCCGGCGTGGTGGCTCCGGCGGGTAAAGGAGGGTCTCAGTCCGAGGCGAAACGCCGCTGTCGCCGCCGACAGTCGGTGTCTGCACCGAACTTGCAGGCGGAAATGAACGAAACGAGATCCGTAACTATCGGTATTTATTTTCTTCTATATCATAATACTAAATCATCTAAATATTAAATGTACTACAAAATTAGCGATTACATGCCGCAATTCTCGAGTTTTGTTTCTTCTTCACGGAACTGCAAGGGCGGTGTACGGGTAGTAAGCATCCGTTCTAGGCTAACTGGAGAAGAAGCAGAGACCGCCAGCTGTTAGCGGTATGAAACCCGGTGAGGAGATGAATGAGACTCCCACCGGATTCGGTAATAGAAGAGCGGTTGGTGAAGACGTTTCCGAATACCCGGCTGCGCGAGCTGGCTCGCGCAACCGGGTTGATCCAACGCGATGGCGGGAAACTGGAGGCTGATGCCTTGTTTTGGTCGCTTACACTCGGGTTCGTTACCGGCCACTATCGAACACTCGAAGAGTTCCGTCAGGAATACATCGACACCTTCGGCGGAACACTTCGTTACTCATCGTTTCACGATTGGTTTACTGAGCGACTCTGTGCGTTTCTCCGAGAGGTCCTCAAGGAGGCCCTTGAGGACCTCGAACAGCAGGAAGACCGTCTCCAGGGTCGATTCGACCGGTTCCGTGAAGTCTTCATCGTCGATATGACCGTGATAACGCTGTATCAGTCCCTCTTAGGCGTGTTTCCAGGGTAGAGTTCGACCGCTCTCGCGGCCACGGCGACTGCGGCGCCGAACGGAAGCGGCCAGGGAACCATCGCCATCCAATCGCGGGTTATCAGTGCCGGTAACGACGCAACGACGGCGAGAAGAAGCGAGAACCCACCCCAGAGGAAAGCACCCGTGAGAAGACGCTCGGCGGCCCATAGCGTTACTATCGCTACCACAACCCATCCAACGATGGCATTGACGCGTTCGCTCCTCACGAGTGCATCGAGAGCCATTGTGGACCATTCGGTGCGGTAAGCCTAAAATCTGTAGCTGGCTTCGGTGTCCTCGGAGACGGCGTAGTAGGAGTGAACGGAATGTGCGTACTCCCCTTCGCCCGACTCGTCGTTGAACGGGACCTGTCGCCCCGGAATCGCGCCTTATTTTCCGGAAGACCGGCTGATTGTTGCAGGTACAAGAAGTGTGTCCTTCGAACGGGAGAACGCCGACGGGTACCGACCCGCTCTTTTTCTGGTTGGAGACGCTAGTGCGAGTCGATGGCACACGTCGATATCTTCCGTGGCTTCGCTCGGGTGACGGCGACACGGAGTTATCCACACTGTCGAGGAAATCCCGGGGGCAACGCATGAGAGAAGAGACCATCCTCATTCTCCTCATGGGGCTGTTTTTGCTCCTCCTGTTTCTCGTCGGCATCGTGAGTGACGCAGTTGCGACGGCGATGCTTCTGGGAGAGACGGGAGGAGAGTTCGTCCAGTCTCCACGACCCCGAAGCAGGACTTCTTGAGAATCTGACTGTGCGTGAGTGAATACGGTGGCAATGAACTCGCTCGAAAAAGGAACCCGTCTCGTCGCCGGTGTCCTGTAAATCCTCGCCAACGGGTTCTTTGTCGCTATCGAATTCGCACTGACGTGTGCTCGGCAGTTCAGCGAGGAGGAGTTCACCGGTGGTGGTCACAGAGCCTTGGAACGAGCCTGGGAGATGACGCACAATCTGGAAATCTATCTCACAACCTATCAGGTCGGTAACACGGCGTCGAGTATCGCAGTCGGAACCGTCTGCACAGGTCGAACTGACGTCCAGTCCTCCCAGAACTTATTGTCGGTCTTGTTCACTTCTCTTCATGAGCGACACGCTACCCGAAGAGCGGTCATCGGAGCCGGTCACCGTCGACTCGATAGCAAGCGACCTCCGTTCTCTCGGCGTCGAGGCCGGCCAGACGGTACTGGTCCACAGTTCGCTTTCTTCTCTCGGCTGGGTCTGTGGTGGCGCGCCCGCCGTCGTCGATGCTCTCCAGCGCGTCGTGGGTAAGAGGGGAACGGTCGTGATGCCCACCCACTCACCCGGAAACAGGGACCCGACCAACATGAACAACCCTTCAGTCCCGGACTCGTGGTACGAAACCGTCCGTGAACAGATGCCCCCGTACCGCCCGGCCGTCACACCCACTCAGGGGGTGGGTGCGGTTCCGGAGTGCTTCCGCTCGTATCCGGACGTCCGTCGGAGCGCCCATCCTCAACATTCGTTCGCTGCGTGTGGAACCGATGCCGAGTTCGTCACCGAAGACCACTCGTACGACTACTCGCTCGGTGACGAGTCGCCGTTGGCTCGCGTCTACGACCTCGACGGGAAGATACTGCTTCTCGGCACGTCTCACGCAACCAACACGTCCCTCCACCTCGCCGAGTATCGGGCTGACCTCGACGTCGATACCGAGACCCGTGCCAGTGCGGTGCTGGTCGACGGGGACCGAGCGTGGGTGCACTGGGAAGACCTCGATGTCGACGACGAGGACTTCCCCGAGTGCGGAGCCGCGTTCGAACGCGCGTATCCCGACGCCTTCGAGGCGGGTCGCGTCGGGGTTGCCGACGCGAAGCTCTTCCCCCAGCAGTCGCTCGTGGACTTCGCGGTCGAGTGGTTCGAGTCGAACCGCGAGTGAACGATATTCCCGCCGAGCGACGTTCGAAACGCTGAGTTCGAGGAGCCCGAGCGACCGCTACGCGTCGTGTACTCACAGACTCCGACTGTACTGATGGGATACTGTCACGAACGACGTGCTGACTCGATGGAAATTCTGCTATATCCAGAGAGCGTGAGCAAGGTATGAGGCACAAGAGACCGAGCTGTATTCGGCGGCGAAGACCGCGCGATTGTTGACTGGTCCACGTGCGAAGGAAGCCGAGACCTGGGCGTGACAGCCCGGGTGGCGCTCGCTGCGCCAACCGGGAAAGCCCGAATACGTGAATCTCTTCCTCACGCACTGGTGCCTCAGCGGTGCGACCTGCAGACCACCAGAACGGTCGATTTCCTGCATGATTACGGGGAGATGCTCGATCACCCCGGCCTGATCACCTAAGCGACCGAGAGGGAGTAAGGGGAATCAGCCGCCGGAAGCAGGAGCCACAGCTACCGCATTCACGTGTCCACCGCCTGCCGGTTGAGGAGAGAGCAATTGTATTGACCTCTGGTGATTTTCTCATCCAATGGCAACGCGAGTGTTCAGTCAAAAGAGTAATGCAGTCGGCCGACCGTTACTTCACTCGCAGAATTTCCATACGTGAATACAAAGGGTGTCTTCAGCACTCGAACACCGGTAATTCCTCGGGTGTTCGGTGAACTAGTCAACCTGTCGGGCGATGACCGATACACTCGCTTGTAATGGCTGGCGTAAACGTTTGGGAGTACCTGTTATCGACCACAAAGCTATCCGGCTGGAGAGCCAAAATTCTAGGATGGCAGACGATAAGCGCGGTCGAGACAAGCAAGCACACGACGCTGAGAGACGCCAGCAAGAGCGTGAGATCGCCACAGAACTGGAGCGCGGCGACGAAATAGAACCACCGGTGGATGCGGAGGAACTCGCCGATTTTGAGGCGGACCTCGAAGAGCTGACATTCCCGGCGACGGGGATCGAGGTCGTCGAGGCGATCGGCGATCGTGAGATCGAATCGGTCGAGGGAAGCTACAGTATCGAAGAACTAGTACCGGAGACAGACGAGGAGACGTTCGACTCTCCAGCTGCCGTCCGGGTGCAGGTACAGCGGCCGACAGTTGCCGCGGCCATGAAACGGGTCGTAGAAGCCAGCAAGACGCTTCGGAACACGGATTTCAGTTGGACACAGCGCAAAGCATACGAGAAGACGTTCCAGGAACTCAAAGCGATCGACGCCGATGACGACGATGAAGGGATTCAAGCCATCAGTGACTGGATTGTCGAGCGAATCCGCGACAAAGAAACGCTCCCGACGTCCCGGGCGGTACGCCGAGAAGCGGCGAAGTTCTGTCGGGCGAACGGATATCAGATCCGAAACGACGAGTGGCTCGGGATATAGACCGACGATCACGGGGCGACCGTGGCAACGACTGCTGTCAAGCTCCAAGCGTAACCGATACGCGCCCTCTATCCAGTAACGGGATGTTCTCTTGCGAGAGGCGTCTTATCTTGTGGTAGCGAGAAAACCCCGTGCTTTAGCGCGGGGTTGAATCGCGTTCGTTTAGCTGGGCATTTGCACGTGTGTCGCCCGGCTGTCTGTCCTACTTAAGCGGTCCGTCGGTG
>NZ_JBPEHH010000037.1:0-44208 GCF_054177595.1 Haladaptatus ordinarius
GCGAGGACGTCCAGCTGAAGCAATCGACGCTAGACGAGACGTACAACCGGCGGAGTGGAGTCGAACGAACCAACGAATCAGTGAAGGACTGCGGCCTCGGGCGAACACACGCCCGAGGCGGCGTCCACGCACGTGCACAAGTGTTCCTCGCGCTGTGTCTTCGCCTCGTCGTCGCCATCACCAACTACGAACGTGGAGACAATCCGGGAAGTACCGTGATCACGGTGTGAGAACTCTTCTATGACACCATCTCAGGAATTAATCACTTCTAGACAGTGGGTAGCACCCTGACAACCGTACCGCTGTCCCTTGGTTTTCCCTATCTAGACAGTGCCCACCAAGACCCCGCGTCGTATAGATCGCACTCTTTGCTTCAAGACACCGCTAGTGAACCAGGATAGAGCCGACGTCTTGGCTACTACTCACGGTCGGACGTAGCAGTTTAGAGCCGTGTATTCGCCGCGGTGAGAACCCGCTCCCTCGCGAATCTTTTTCACAGATAGTGAATTCAGTTGTTATTGCCGTGAAAAATGTCGCGAGATAACTAGTAACAGAGTCTGTGAGTATAGTTGACACCCACCATGAACGCCCAGCGAGAGCTATTCTCGCAGAAATAACAACAGTACCAATGTTATTTATAGCTCGTCGATCACATTCTACCGATCGCGCTCGCTCTTAGGTTTCACAATTACTGAAACTGAAGAGCTTTCTAGGGATACTTCTCCATCCGACGATACCTTCGCCTGTTACCATGTCAGCGACGACTGTTCTCCGCTGTACAGGTCCCATCTCGTCTCTAAGTAGAATGAGATGGATGATATCTTGGAACGTGGTACCACTTCTCTTACACTCGACGAGGATGTTACCCTCCCACCATTTCAGACACGGCGAAACCAGCCGGAAAAACGAGAGGCCGGGGTGTCAGCCCTGGTTCCGAACCTGCGGAGGTGCGAACGAGTCGATGTCGAGTCGCTCCAGCGTCTCCATCCGCGGGACGCCTTCTCGGGTCCAGCCTCGCAGTTCGTAGTACTCGTCGAGCATCTCGTCGAACTCCTCTTCCGTGAGGTGGTTTCCGTCAGCAGGTCCTCCGGATTCCAGTGGCCGCTTCAGCCGTTCCGGAAGGCTGTCGTCCTCGCGACCGAACCCCTCGCGGAGGTTGAACAGCCGGGTGAGCGTCCAGGCCCGCTCGCCGACGATTTCGAGACCGTCGACCGTCACGTCGAAGCCGAACTCGGTGAGCCACTCGGCGACACGCTCGTAGTCGTAGGCGGTGAAGTCGCAGGCGACCATGCTGTACGAGAGCGCGCCCTCGTTTTGCTCCTCAACGACGACCTTGGCGTGGCCCTCTGTGTCGTACGGCTCGCGGTCACCGCCCATCGCGTCGGAGGCGATGGGGAACGCGCGCTGATGGCAGCCACCACGGTCGGCTGTCGCATACGCTAGCGCCATACTGAACGACGCGCGCGGGTCGTACGCCGGCAACTCCATTCCTTTCACTTCGACGGCAGCTTCACGGGCCTCGGGGTGGCCATCACACAGTTGCTCGGCTGCCCTCGCGGCGCCGTCTGCAAGTGCGTCGCCGACACCCTCGCGGTGAGCGATGTCCCTGACGACTTCAGCGGCGGTCTCCGCGTCGCCGAACTCGATGTCGTGGTCGACGAGCCCCGCCTCCGACACCTCCATCAACCAGGAAACGACGTTCCCCAGCGAGATCGTGTCCATCCCAAGCTGATCGGCACGGTCCGCGAGCTCGGTTACGCCCGTCACGTCTGTGATGTCGGTGTTCGCACCCATCATGCCGACCGTCTCGTACTCAGGCCCCCACGCCACGCTGGCGTCCGGGAACGCGCCGTCGACATCCGTCCCCGAGAAATCCGTCACGTGGCCACACGCGACCGGGCAGTTGTAACAGGAATCGGGGCGCTGGTGACCGGGTTCGAACGCGTCGATGTTCAGGTCGTCCACGTCGGGAATCTGTCCCCTCGTCCAATTGTGTGACGGGAGTGCGCCGATTGTCTGCGTCCAATCGACGATGAGCTGGGTACCACCGGTACGCGCCCACTCCACCTCATCGCTGGTACTGAGCCGCTGGGTGTGCTGGATGCGGAGGTCCTGTAGCTCTGAATCGTCAGGCTGGGTCCCTGTGGCGACGACCGCCTTCAGGTTCTTGCTCCCCATCACGGCGCCCACGCCGCCCCGACCGGCGTGGTGAGACGCCTCGTCGCTGGATATGGTGGCGAACCGCACCTGATTCTCGCCCGCCGGTCCGATAGCCGCCACCTTGGTGTTCCGGTCGGGGAACTCCTGGGCGGTCTCGCGAGTGTCGTGGCTGCCCCACAGGTGGTCGGCGGCTTCGACGACCGCATCGTCGTCGGTAATCCGAAGCATGACGGGCTCGTCGGCCTTCCCCTCGAACACGATGCCGAGGTACGTCGGCATCGCGAACCGCACGTACGACGGGAAGTGGCCCCCGGAGTACGAATCGACAAACGCGCCCGTGAGCGGGGACTTCGTCACCACGCCGTATCGGGAGGTGCCCGGCGCGTGGCCCGTGAGCGGGCCGAACACGAACACCATCTTGTTCTCCGGGCTCAGCGGGTCCGCTCCGGGTTCAAGTTCGTCTAGTAGCATCGCCGCGCCAAGCCCCTTCCCGGAGATGAACTTGTCGCGGTACGACTGTGGGATTTCCTCGGTTTCGACTGTTCGGTCCGTGAGGTTCACGCGCAGCAGGTGTCGCATCTCGGACGGCATCGACCCCTCGGCTGCGCCGTCGGTCTTGGCTGCCATTACCAAACGTACAGACCGCCTGTATAAAGGTTTGATGCAGCGATGGCTCCCCCGCGTCGGTCGTACCGGCCGGCCGCGAGGCCGCAGTCGACGTCGTCGGCCGACTCGACGGCTTCAGCGTGATTTATTTCTATCGAGCCGACGAGCGGTCGTGTGCTCCGAGACGTTCGATAGAGCCACCGCGGGGCGAATTTTCGCTTCGGTGCCGCGCACTGCACCAGGCGGTAATTATTTGCTATCTGCTCCAAGGCCCAGTTGTGAGCTACGATGTCATTATCGTCGGGTCCGGCTGTGCCGGGCTGTCGGCGGCCTACCGACTGGCACCCGACCACGACGTCTTGATCGTCGATCGGGCCGGAATCGGTGAGGGAACGTCGAGCCGTGCGTCGGGCGTGATCACCGCTCCCGTTGACTATCCGGACCTCCCGGAGTGGAGCGCGCACGCGACAGAGTTCTTCCGCGAGTTGGACGGGACGGGCACGTTCACCTGGACCGACCGGCCGTACGTTCGCGGGGTTCGCCCCGAGGACGTCGACGAGTCGGAGACGTACGCCGAACCGGACGACGTCTCGCTCGTCGATGCCGCCGAGTACGACAACGTATTCGACGCTGACGCGCCGTACAGCCACGCGCTCGTCTGGGAGGACTGCGGCTACTGCGACGTCGACGAGTTCTTGGCGACACTCCACAAGGAGGCGACCGACCGCGGAGCGGAGTTCCGCCCGGACACGACCGTTGAATCGGTCATCGTTGAAGACGGTGCCGTCATCGGCGTCGAAACGACGTTCGGTGAGGCCCGCGCAGATACGGTCGTCGTCGCGGCCGGCTTCCACGGCGCCGGCGTGATGGCCACGGATAGCATCGGCACGGCCATCCGCGCTCGCGTCACCGGCGAGGACGCACCGTTCTCGCTGGCGCCGTTCCGGCTGGACCGATTCGATACTCGCGACACCGATTTTCCCTTCAGCACGCTGTTTCAAGCGTCTTCGTGAGCGGAGTTGGCGTCAATCTTTAAGAAGGTCCCCGTCCCATCGCATCCCATGACCGCTTCCGAGGAGTGGGAAGATGTTCTGGATAGCCCCGAGATCGAGCACTTGGTCGTCGAGTTCCCCGACATCGACGGGGTGTCTCGATCGAAGATCGTTGACGCCGAGTACGCCCGAAACCACTGGATGGAGGGGTTCTCGATGAACATGCTCATCCTCGCGGTGTCGTCGATGACGGACGTTCCCGAGGGGACGGGCTACGGTGAGGAGATCAACTTCGCCGACGGGGTCGTTGTCCCGGATCTCGAGACGGTCCAGCGGGTGCCCTGGCAGGAGAACGCCGCGCGCGTGCTCTGTGATTTCGAGTTCGAGGGCGAGTCGCCGCCGGTGTACACGCGTGGTCTCCTCCAGCGAGTCGTCGCAGACGCTCGTGAGGAACTCGACGCCACCTTCGGCGTCGGCAACGAACTGGAGTTCCACCTCCTCGAGGAGACGGAGGACGGCTACGCACCCGTCACCGACCACCCCCACGAGTACATGACGCACTACCAGACCCGGGTACAGCCGTTCTACGATCGTCTGAAGGCATGGAACGACGAACTAGGCGTTCCGGTGAAGAGCCTCCAACACGAGTACGGCGCCGGTCAGTTCGAGGTGCTGTTCGACCACGCGGGTCCGGTCGCCGGTGCCGACCGCACGTTCACGTTCAAGCGGGTCGTTCACGAGGCGGCCCACATCGAGGGGCAATCGGCGACGTTCATGGCAAAGCCGTTCACGGAGGCGTCGGCCAGCGGTTACCACGTCCACCTCAGCGCGTTCGACGGCGACGAGAACCTGTTCGCCGATGGTGACGAACTCTCGGCGACCGGCGAGGCGTTCGTCGGGGGTTTGCTCGAACACGCCGACGCGCTCACCGCGCTTTGTTGCCCGACGCTCAACGGGTACAAGCGGTTCACTCCGAACAGTTTCTCGCCGTACGAGCGGTCGTGGGGATACAACAACCGGACGGCCGCGATCCGGGTGCCGGCGGCCTCACCGGTCCGCATCGAGAACCGTATCCCGGGTGCGGACGCGAATCCGTACCTCGTGCTCGCGGGAACGCTCGCAGCCGGCCTCCACGGCGTTCGCGAGGAGCTTGACCCCGGCACTCCCGCCGACGCGACCGACGACATCGACCGCCCGTCGTTGCCGTTGTCGCCCGGCGTCGCGCTGCAGGCGCTCGAGACGGACGAGGTGTTCGTCGAGGCGCTTGGCGAGGAGTTCGTCCGGGCGTTCACGGCCGTCAAGCGTCGCGAACTCGAGAAGTTCAACGACGAGGTCACGGAGTGGGAACAGCGGTACCTTGAGTCGCTGTAGCTGTGAGTGCAGACCGGCGAGCCACGTACCCATTCGAGTCTCAATCGACGACGCCACAGTGGCGCGCGAAGTTGTCGAACACGCGGGGGGCGGTCACTTCGTCAAATGTGTGGTCTCCGGGGTCCCAGTCGCTGACTTCCTCGCTGATCTCGGCGGTGTACTCGGGATGGAACTGCACCGTCCAGACCGGCGCGTCGCGATGCTGGCTACAGAAGTTCGGGTCGTAGTCGGTATGCGCGACCGACTCCATCCCATCCCCGAGGTCGGTCACGAGGTCGCCGTGTAGTACCGGCACCACCGGTTCGACGCCGGTCAGCACGCCCGCCTCGGACCGATCGTACTCGACCAGTTCCACGAACGTCGCACGCCGGTGGTCTCGCTCGACCTCGCCGCCGAGCGCGTAGTTGACGATCTGGTGGCCGTAACAGACGCCCAACAGCGGTATTTCCGCTTCGAGACACCGATCGATCAACTCGAGTTCGGTGTCGAACCACTCGCCGTGATCGTCGTAGACGCTGTCGGTGCTCCCACTCAGGACGACCCCGTCGAACTCGTCGACCGGCGGATGGTCCGGCTCGTCGACGATGACGTGGTACTCCGCATCCGGTAGGAACCGAGCGATTTGCGGCCCGAGGATGCGGTAGTCGGGCTTGATTTCGTTGTCGAGTACCAGTATCATGTCCAAACGTAGTGCGAGGCAGGAAAATAAATCCATGCACTGTCCTACGTCTACGGCCATGCCGACTCGTGCACTCCGCGACCGGGAAAACGATTATGTGGGTCACTGCGCGAACAGCACGTGACGATTCCACCATGCACACGACGAACGAGCTATCGAGCGAGGCGTTCGAATACCGGGTGGACGGGGTAGCCGTCGACGGCTATGACGTCATGCCATCGGTAGCGGTCGACGACCGGCTCGGGGTCGTGATGGACGACCCGGCGGACGGGCTGGGCGCGGGTAACTTCCTACTCGCGTGCGTCACCGCGTTCTACAATTGGTTCCGAAAGACGCGTGAGGAGTTCTACGAGTATCCCGACTACTATACGTTCCAGGCGACACCCGACCCTGCGGACTACCTGGAGTTCGACATTTGGCCGGACCACAAGAACGTCTCCGTGCCGCCCGATCCCGAGGCCGTGTTGCGCGCGATCAACGACCGTGCGGTGACGGTGCTGCTCGTCCCCGACGAGCCGACCGGCCAGCCCGACATCCAGGACGCGACGCGCAACAGCGCTCTGCGTCGCGACTTGGCTTGCTTTGCCTACGCACCCGACGGCCGGGTCGCGGACGCGAACTTCACCGTGCAGGCGCCCCGCGACCCGGCGTGGACGTGGTACGCGACGACGCTAGACGCTCTGGGGTCCTCGCCGGACAGCGTCGGTATGGTCGAAGACGCGTACGTCTCTCAGCGTTTCCGTGAGATCGATTTCGAGGCGGCGTTGGCACGGCTCCCCACCTCGACCTAACTCTCAGTTCCCCGCCCAGGCTGTGATTTCGGTGTCCAGCTCTCCCTTCGCGTCGAGTAACTGGTCGATGACGTCTTGGTCGATGCCGTCTTCAAAAATGTAGGAGGGCCAACCGATGCTGATGGCACCGAACACGGAGTCGTCGGGCCAGTTGACGACGACGGCGATGTTCTCGAACCCCTCGTGGACTTCCTGGTGGGCTTTCGCGTACCCACGCTCACGGGCGGTCTCCAGCTGGTCGAACAACGTCTCACGGTCGGTCACGGAGTAGGGTGTTTTCTGGTCGAAACCCCATTTCTCGAGGATGGCTTCCACGCGCTCGGGTGGCAGGCTCGCGAGGATCGCCTTCCCTGACGCCGTATTCGTCATGTTGTAGGAGATGCCGACGCCCTGCCACTCGTCGTCGACGTTACCGTACACCGCGTTCGACGGGATGACGTCGAAGATGGAGACGATGCGACCGTATTCCTCGACGAGGAACTCCACCTCGAAGCTCGTCTGGGCCGACAGTTCATTCGTCAGCCGCCGCACAGCCCCGAAGTGCGGAACCTTGCGGCGAGCGTGACGCCCGAACTCCAAGAACTTCAATCCGAGTCTGTACGCGCCGTTCACGCGGACGAGCCACTCGTGTTCCTCCAGGGTCGCTAAGTGGTTGTGAGCCGTGCTGTGCCCGATACCGAGTCCCTCTGCCACATCCGTCAACCGCGGTTCCTCCTCGTTCCTGACGAACTCGAGTATCTTCAGTGAGGTCATCGTCGACCGGACCAGCCGCGGCGCGTCGTTCGCCATGCGAACGCACAACACTGGCTGACATATAGGTGTTTCGCGTCTCGTGAAACTAACGTGCTTCTGCGTATCTGCCGGAACGACGTATCGAACGAGAGAGGGACTCGTACGCGTCGGCCGTCTATCCGACGCTGTGACCGAGAGCCGTCGGGTCTCTCGTCCGGAGTCAACTTTTTGAAGGGTGATTCCGTTGGTGGTGTCGATGACAGTAGACGCCGATGTCGTGGTCGTTGGTGGCGGTATCGCCGGTCTCGCGGCGGCACGCGCAGTCCGATTCGAGGGACTCGACCCTGTGGTGCTGGAGGCGCGGAACCGGGTCGGCGGCAAGACGAAGTCGACCGAAACGGAGTACGGCGACTACGTCGAGTACGGCGGCCAGTGGGTCGGCGCCGACCAGGACCGCGTTCGCGCACTCCTCGACGAGTTCGACCTCGAGACGCGCCCCCAGTACTACGACGGGAAGATCGTCCGTCGAACCAACGGTGAGCGGTACGTCGGCGAGACGTACGATGAAACGCTGCGGGCCCTCTCCGGCGAGGCGGAGGCCGAACTGTTCGCCGCCTTCGAGGAGATCGACCGCTGTACAGCGCAGGTGCCCAGCGAGCAGCCCCAGGAGGCCCCGAAGGCTGCCGAGTGGGACCGTACGACGCTCGCCTCCTGGATGGACGACTGGTTCAACACCGCGGATGCGCAAACCGCCTTCGAAGTGATGATTCCCGGTATCTACACGGCTGAACCCGCTGACCTCTCCTTTCTGTTCTTCCTCTACTACGCGAAGACCGCGGGCGGGTTCTCGATGCTCAACGGCCGGAGCTCCGAGGGCGACTCCCACGGCGAGATCGTCGTGAACGTCCAGGGGCTCTCGTCGGCACTCGCAGCGGACCTGGACGGTCGCGTGGCGTACGGGCAGCCGGTCTATCGTATCGAAGAGAACGACGCCGGCGTCACTGTGTCGACTCCCAATCGGTCGTACGAGGGGAAGTACACCGTCGTCGCGCTTCCGCCGGCGTTGGCCGGCCGCATCGAGTACGACCCGGGATTGCCGGCGGCCCGCGACGAACTGACCCAGCGGATGCCGAACGCCAACGTCCTGAAGGTCCATCTCCGCTACACGGAGCCGTTCTGGCGTGACGCCGGGTTCTCAGGCCTCCTCGAAGACGACGTCGGGCCGGCCAACTACTACTTCGACGACGGAACTCCGGGCGGTGACACCGGCCGACTCGTCGGCTTCGTCTGCGGCGAGGACGCCCGCATCTGGGCCGACCGCTCGACCGCCGACCTCCGTTCTACAGTCACCGACCAGCTCGCCGCACTCTTCGACGACGACCGGTTCCACGAGCCAGTTGCGTTCATCGACCGGTCGTGGTCGAGTGAACCACTTTCGTGGGGTGGTTACCACGGCTACCCCACGCCGGGAACGATGGTGGCGTGTTGGGACGCACTCAGGGAGCCGGTCGGCCGCGTCCACTGGGCTGGCGCCGAGACTGCGACGAAATGGTACGGCCACATGGACGGCGCCATCCGGTCCGGGGACCGGGTCGCCGAGGAGATTGCCTCGCGGTCGGAGTGACGCGGCGTTCCGGCACCCCGACCTTGTCGGCGTCAACTAGTAAGACGACCACGGTTACGGCGTAAAATCGTAGGTAAGAGAAGCACTCAACTCAGACGAAGACGTCCTCGCCGGCGATGTACCACGCCCCGAAGATGACGACGCTGGCGGCGACCACGATGAGCGTCGCGATGACGTTCACGCCCGGCGCGATGCCCTGCCGGACCATCCCGAAGAAGTACACCGGCAGCGTGTTCTTCGTACCGATGACGAAGAACGTGATGACGAAGTCGTCGAACGAGAGGACGAACGCCAGCAGCGCCGACGCGATGATGGCGGGCATGATGTTCGGAAGCGTGATGTAGCGGAACGTCTCGAGACGGTTCGCGCCGAGCGTCTTGCCCGCTTCCTCTAGCATCTCGTCGAAACTCGCCAGCCGGGCGTAGACGATGACCGCCACGTACGAGATGTTGAATGCGATGTGGGCGATCATCGTGGTTCCCACGCCCGTCGTGAGGCCGACGATGCGGAAGAACAGCAGCGCCGAGATACCCATGATGATGCTCGGCATGATGATGGGCATGTAGACGAGGCCGGTGAACGGCGTCTTGCCCACGAAGTCGTACCGTTGAAGGACGAACGCGAGCATCGTCCCGAACACCGTCGCGACGACCATCGACACGATGCCGATGTACATCGAGTTCTTGAACGCCACCCACGCGACGTCGGGATTGACGACCCGTGTCGACTGACCGCTGAGTATGGCCTCGTACCACTGCGTCGTGAACCCGCGCCACGCGATGGCGATGCGCGCGTCGTTGAACGACGTGACGACGACGACGATGATCGGGAGATACAGGAACAGGTACAGCAGAAGCGCTTCGGCGCTCAGGAGACGGTTTCCGTTGTTCTCGAGGAAGCGTTTCGCCGTGTACCAGGAGTCTGACACCATCGACAGCAGGCCCGATCCGGTGGTACCGGCGCTCATGCGAGTTCACCCCCGCCGATGAATCGCTGGTACAGCCCGATGACGACGAGCACCACGCCGGTGAAGATGAAGCCGGCGGCCGACCCGAGTGGCCAGTTGCCGGCGCCGCCGAACTGTTCGGCGATGAACTTCCCGATGAACGCGGCGTCGCCACCGCCGAGGATCTCCGGGATGACGAACGTCCCCGTCGCTGGGATGAATACGAGGATACTCGCCGCGAAGATGCCCGGTAGCGTCAGCGGCAGGATGACCCTCCGGAACGCCGTGATACGGGTCGCACCCAGCACGAGGGCGGCCTCCCGCAGCGTGAAGTCGACGTCGTCGAGGTTCGCGTAGATGGGCAGCACCGCGAACGGCACGTAGATGTAGATCATCCCCAGCATCACCGCGGTATCGGTGAACACGAGGTTGACACCCTGGACGCCCGGAAGGGCATTGAGCACCTGGAAGATGGGACCGTTTTCGAACGTGAGTAGCTTGAGCGCGTACACGCGTACGAGGTACGATGCCCAGTACGGGAGCAGCAGGAGGATGAGCCCGAGTTGCTGAAAGCGGTCCGGGATGACGCGGACGATGAAATACGCTGTCGGATAGCCAACCGCGAGTGCGAACGCGGTGGTGATGAGCCCGAAATTGACGCTCTTCACCAGTACCTGGACGTACACCGTCGGGGCCCCGCTCGTCAACTCGATACTGAACGGGATGAGGCCCTCCAGCATCCAGCCGACCGTCCACCACAGCGCCTGACCGACCGTCGCGTCGTCGGGGATGAAGAATGTCGCGTACTGCTGGAGGCCGAGATACTGCGGAGCGAGCAGCACCTCACCGAACGCTCCTCGTTCACCGAAGCTGTAGTACATCATGATCAACAGCGGCGTCAGGAAGAACGCGATGAGCCAGAAGGCTCCCGGCGTGAGATTGACCACTAATCCGATGTAGTCGCTCTGCAGAATCCGGGACCGGACGCCCTCTGGACTCGTCGCTGTTTCCTGTTCTGTCTTCTGGGCCATACGAGCATCATCTCGTGCGATTGGTTAAGAGTTTGGGTCAAGATATCATGCACCTTGACACACCTTCTACTGAGCCGGCACAGTCGTGGCTGCTGCGAGTATCTATCACCCGAAGATTTAAGTAACCGCGATAAATAATAGTTGCCACGACTATGGTTGACAATGGCAAGGGGCAGGCGTCGGACCGGCGGAAACACCTTCGGAGGCGGACCGTACTCGGCCTGTCTGGGTCGGCGCTCGCGGCAGGTCTCGCCGGCTGTGCCGGGGGCGGCGGTGGCGGTAGTGGCACAGACTCGACGCCAACGTCGACGAGTACCGGTACGCCCACAGGGACACCGATCGCCGACTCGAAGCAAAAGATCAGGGACGAGTACGACCTGGAGATGGTCGACTACGCCGATCAGGTCGAGAACAAACTGACGATCCTCCAGTGGAACGCCTACTGGCCGACGTACATCGTCCCTAACTTCGAGAAGCTATACGACGTCAAGGTCAACGTCTCGATCTTCAGCTCGAACGAGGCGATGTTCAACAAGCTGAAGACGCTGGGGCCGGGCCAGGTCGATCTAATCTTCCCGAGCGACTTCATGGTCAACATCATGGCCACACAGAACATGCTCGGGTTCCTGGACAAAAACAAGATCCCCAACTACGGCAACCTCAAAGACAGCTTCGAGGAGGTGAACTACGAACCGAACGGTGCCTCCGGCACGTACTCGATGCCGTACAACTGGGGCTGGTCGGCGATGGGGAACAACAAGAAGGTCACGGGTCGCTCGCTGGAGCCGACCTGGGACGAGATGTTCAACAAGGAGCACAAGGGCGACGTCACGATGCTCAACAACATGCGCGAGAGCATCGGCGCCGCGCTCCTCAAACTCGGCTACTCCATCAACACGACTGATGAGCAGAAGATCGACGAGGCGAGGGATCTGCTCATCCAGCAGAAGAAAGACGGGCTGGTGAAGGCATACGACTCCTCGAACGTCCAGTCGCTCCTCACCAACGGGGAGGCGAGTCCAACCCACGGCTGGAACGGCCAGGTGTTCGGCGCATACCGCGACCTGATGAACGACAACAACGAGGCGCCGGTGGAGTTCGTCATTCCAAAAGAGGGGAACGTCATCTGGACGGACGCCGCCGTCCTCGACAAGAAGGCGCCCCATCCGAACGCCGCACACGCGTTCCTCAACTACATCAACAACGTGAAGGTCCACGCGGACATCACGAGCTGGCTTATCTACCCGACCATCCTTGAGAACGAAAAGAAGTACCGCACCGACAAGTGGGCCTTCGAGAAACTCGAGGGGTTCACACCGACCAGCGACCAGCTGAACCGGATGGAGTACATCCGGAACGTCGGCGACGCGACCAAGCTCTACTCCGAAGCGTGGACGGAGATCAAAAACGCGTGACTCCGTCACCACCCATGTCTGAATTCGACGTCCGGTTGGAGAACGTGACCAAAGACTTCGGGAATCTCCGTGCAGTCGACGACGTGAGTCTCGACATCGAGCCGGGACAGTTCATCACGTTGCTCGGACCGTCGGGCTGCGGAAAGACGACGACGCTTCGGTGTGTTGCCGGTCTCGAGACGCCTAGTGAGGGGAACGTCTACATCAACGACGAGTTAGTGAACGACCGGCCACCGTTCGAGCGCGACATGGACATGGTGTTCCAGTCGTACGCGCTGTTCCCGCACATGACCGTCGGGGAGAACGTCGCCTTCGGCCTGCAGATGAAGGGCCGGGAAGGCGGGGTGTCGTCGAGCTCCCGCTCTTTCGGCACGCATCTCAAACGGCTGGTGCGCCGTGAGACGTCGCTGGAGATAGAACAGCGGGTCTCGGATATGCTCGAACTGGTCGAGCTACGGGGAATGGAGGATCGCAAACCGTCGGAGCTATCCGGTGGCCAGCAACAGCGGGTCGCGCTGGCGCGCGCGCTCATCACCGAGCCGACCGTTCTCCTGCTCGACGAGCCGCTCGGTGCGCTGGACCTGCAGCTTCGACAGAACATGCAGATCGAGCTCAAGAACCTCCAGGAGGAGCTCGACACGACGTTCATCTACGTCACGCACGACCAGGAGGAGGCGCTCACGATGAGCGACCGTATCGTCGTGATGAACGAGGGCCGGATCGAACAGGTCGGCGAGAGCACCGAAATTTACGAGGAGCCGAAAACGGAGTTCGTCGCTGACTTCATCGGGGAGACGAACCTCGTTCGCGGCCGCTACGTCGAGGAAGACGGTGGCGCCGTCGTCGAGAACAACGGCCTAACGTTCGACGTCCGGAGGGAGGCGGCCGCCAACGGCGATATCGCGTTCGCACTCCGCCCGGAGAAGATCCGCCTCGGCATCGAGGACGGCGCGTTTGACAACGTGTACGACGCCGAAATCGTCGACAGCATCTACAAGGGGAACGTCGGGAAGTTCGTCGTCTCCCTGGAGAACGGTCAGCAACTGACGGTCGACGTGCAGATGACGGACCAAAGCCGGTACCTCTCCATCGGTCAGGAGGTCACCATCGGTTGGCCGGCCGAAGACACCGTTCCACTCACGGAATAACGGGTGATTCCACCGCCACGATTCGTCGATGCACTTCGTCCCATAGCCACTCATCAACCCTCCCAAACCGATACGTTTTTCCGACCACCTCACACGTTGGTGTCATGAGCGAGGAGACCCCTACCGACCGGTCCGACGACGTCCGGCTGATAGGACGTGCCGTAGAAGACGAAGAGTGGATCGAGGCGTTCCTCGAGGAAGAGCCGATGGGGGTGGTCGGCCTCGTCGACGAGGGAGCACCCTACGTCGTGAATCAGCTGTTTGTCTACGACTCCAACGAACAGGCCGTGTTCCTCCACGGGGCGGCGACGGGTCGGACGCGAAGCGTCGTCGAACGCGACGGCAACGTCGAAGCGTGTCTCACGGTGAGTCGGATGGGACGGCTCATCCCCGCCGCGAAGCCAGTGGACTTCGACGTCGAGTACGCCAGTGTCGTCGTGTTCGGTGAAATTTCGCTCGTTGAGGACACTGCCGACAAGCGCCGGGCGCTCGAGTTGCTCATGGCGAAGTTCGCCCCGCAACTTCGCCCGGGCGACGACTACGAACCCATCGCCGACGACTCCATCGAGCGCACCTCGGTGTACCGGATCGACGTCGACGGCTGGAGTGCGAAACGGAACGAGACGCCACCGGACGACGAGACGGCGTACGACTATCGAGCCATCCAGGACGAGGAAGACGACTGACCGGGTTTCACGTACGCCGAAACAACGCCCACGAGCGACCACCGAGTCGCTCGGCACCGGCACTTCGCGTCAGGCGTCCGGCCAGCGCTCGATGTAGACGGTTTCGTCGGTGTAGAACCGGACGACGTCGTCGGCCTGCGCGTGGAGGTCGCCGAAGAACGAATCCTTCCGGCCGCCGAAGTGGAAGAACGCCATCGGTGCCGCAGTCCCAGCGTTGACCGCGAGGTTGCCAGCCTCGGCGTCCTGCCGGAACTGCTTCGCGTCGGCGCCACGGCCGGTGAACAGGCTCGCCGCGTTCCCGAACTTGCTGGCGTTCATCACCTCGATGGCCTCGTCCAGGTCACTCGCGTGCATGAGCCCCAGCACAGGTCCGAAAATCTCCTCGCGGGCGATGACCATGTCGCGCGTCACGTCGCGGAAGATGCAGGGTCCGAGGAAGTTGCCGTTCTCGTAGCCGTCGACGGTCACGTCGCGGCCGTCGTATACGAGACCGGCACCCTCCTCGACGCCGGTGGCGACGTAGTCGCGGACGCGCTGCTCATGGTCGGGCGAGATGAGTGGGCCGATGGTCGTCTCCTCGTTCAGGCCGTAGCCGACGACCTGGCGCTCGGCCTCCTCCATCACGAGGTCGACGAACTCTTCGTAGACGGATTTTTCGACGACGACGACGTCGTTCGCGAGACATCGTTCCCCCGAGCAAGCCAGCGCGGAGCCGACGGCCTTCTCGGCCGCGAACTCGAGGTCGGCGGTCTCCGTGACGATGACGTGATTCTTCGCACCGCCCTGCGCCTGCACGCGCTTGCCGTGCGCGGCAGCTTTCTCGTAGATGGCTTTCGCGACGGGCGTACTTCCGACGAACGAGATGCCCTGAACGTCCTCGTGCTCGACGAGGGCGTCGACGGTCTCGACACTCCCGTTGACAAGTTGGACGACGCCGTCCGGAAAACCAGCCTCGTCGATGAGTTCGAACAGTTTCCGCGCCGTGAGCGGGTCCTGCTCGCTCGGCTTCAGGATGAACGCGTTGCCGGTGGCGACAGCGTACGGCAGAAACCACAGTGGAATCATCCCGGGGAAATTGAACGGCGTGACGGCGGCGAACACGCCCAGTGGCTGGCGGATGCCCATCTCGTCAATGCCCGGCGCTGCGCGCTCGACAGTCCCGCCCTGCATCAGGCTGGGGGCACCGCACGCCACCTCCACGTTCTCGATTCCGCGCCGAAGTTCGCCCCGCGCTTCGCCGAGCGTCTTGCCGTGCTCCTGGACAAGCAACTCCGCCAACTCCTCTTGGTGCTCCTCGAGCAGTTGCTTCAGACGGAAGAGCGGCTGGATACGCTCCTCGACGGGCGTCTCGCGCCACAACTGGAAGGCCGTCTGCCCGGCTGCGACGGCGTCGTCGACGTCGGCCGCAGTGCTGAACCCGACGTGGGCGATGCGCTCGTTCGTCGCCGGGTTCTCGACCGCCTGTCCGTCGCCGCTGGCAGCGACCCAGTCACCGTCGAGATAGTTCTGTACCTCACCGTACCGAAGGTCGGACGTGTTCATGGAGTCGAAGCTCTCGCTGAATCGCTAAAAGCGTTCTGCCGCAGTGCTGCACGCTGTGCCCACGGCAACATGCGGCTATGGTTCTCACTCTACCCTACTTCCCTCGTGCACACGGAGGACGGGATTTCGGCAGGCAGCGGCGACTATCACGTCCTAACCGTCGCTAGCTGGCGTAGCTTAGTTCCGACTCGCCCCGCTCGTGTCTTAAATCCCGCACCTGCTCGCAGGGACGCGCGGCAAAACACCTAAGCGACTGCTACTGAACCACGTAGGCATGACGAGTAGTTCCCACGACGCTATCGTCGTCGGCGGAGGTATCGTCGGTGCACACTGTGGTCTCCAGCTCGCCCGCGCCGGGCTGGACGACGTGGTCGTCCTCGAACGTGACGAACCAGCGAGCAAAGCGAGCGGCCGCGCGGCGGGCAGCCTCACGATCTGGGGCCAGGAGCGATTCGGCGCGGAGGCGTCGGCCTTCTGTCGCGACGTCTACATAGAGCTCAACGCCGAATACGACGAGTTAACTTTCCACCCACGGGAGTCGTACTCGCTGGCGTACAGCGAGGAGGGCGCCGAGCACCTCCGACGCGACCATGAGTCGCTGACCGTCGAGACCGAGCTGCTGACGCCGGAGGAGCTGGCCGACCGCCGCCCGGAGTTCGCCGTCGAGGACGTCTACGCGGCTGTCCGGTTCCCACACTCCCGTTACACGGACCCGAAACAGCTGACGCTGACCGTCCACCAGGCGGCCGCCGATGCAGGCGTCACGCTCCACCACGAGGGCGTTGAGTCGCTCGTCCCTGGCGCTGGTACGGACGACGTCGGCGTCGAGACGACGGTAGGACGCCGCGAGGCGCCAGTCGTGGTCGTCGCCGCGGGCGCGTGGTCGAAACGACTGCTCGCAACAGCCGGCGTCGACATCGCGCTCAGGCCGCGGACGAGCCAGATCGTCATCCTCGAGCCCGCAAACGACATCGAGATCCCGTCCTGGGAGGCGCGCGATTACAACGTCTACGGCCGTCCGACTCCGGAGGGGCGCATCCTCTTCGGCGGCGGCGTCTCCACGCCTATCGGCGACCTCGAGGGGTTCGATACCCGCGCGTTCGTCCCCTTCCTTCGCGAGGTCGGCGAGTACGCCCCCTACGTGTTCCCGGCGCTCGAAGCGGCGACGCTCCACGACGACTGGGCCGGGCGCGTCTCCGCGACGCCCGACCTCCAACCGCACATCGGTGAGACGACCCACGAGGGGCTGTACGTCTGTGCGGGGTTCAACGGTGAGGGCATCTCGAACAGCCCGTTCGGCGCGCGATTGGTGACCGACCTCGTGTTCGAGCGCGACCCCATCGTCGATCCCGAGCCGTTCCGACCCGGTCGGCACGCCGGCAAAGAGGAGTTCCGCATCGGGAACGCCGTCGAGTGGACCTAGGGCCGCCCACACGGAACGGTGGTTCGGAACCGATTACTGCTCGCCAGACGGTGTCACCGGACCTGCCTCGCTGGTGAGCGCGTGAGCCTTGCCGCTACAGTCGGTCGAATCGGACGCGACCGGCGGAATTGTCCCACAGATGGAATAAACGTTTTCAGCTCCACTTATGAAGGAGTAACATGGCGAACCTTGCAGAGCGATCGAACGTCGTGGCTCCACAAGTGAAGAAACTGTTCGTGAGGGACGGGAAGACCCCGAACAGCTCTGGAGCCGTGCCGCAGCCGAACTCCATTGGTTCGAGCCCTGGTAGTCCGTCCTCCAGCAGGACGGACCTGGCCACTTGAGCTGGTTCGATGGTGGTAGCCTCAACATGAGCTACAACTGCGTCGACCATCACGTCGAGAGCGGCAACGGGAACCGGGCCGCACTCGTCTACGAGACAGCTGACGTCGTCGACGACGAGGGGAAATCCATCGACGTGGGCAAGGAAGGCGCACTCGTGCTCGAACAGTCGTTCCCCGACCTCACACAGACACTGTGGGAGAGCCACGACCGGTATCTGAGCGAGTACTGGCAGGAGATCGAAGGGAAATACTACGTGGGCGACGCGGCCTCGATGGACGAGGAAGGCTATATCTGGTTCAGTGGGCGCGCCGACGAGGTTCTCACGATCGCAGGCCACCGCATTGGACCCACCGACATCGAAGACGCGCTCGTCAGCCACGCCGCCGTCGTTGAGGCAGCGGTGATCGGCAAACCCCACCCGGAGAAAACGGAGGTCGCCGCAGTCTTCATCACGCTCGCAGACGAGTACAACCCCTCCGACGACCTGCGGACCGAACTCATCGACCAGATGCACGCGGAGGTTGGGAAAATCGCCGTCATCGGCAACCTCGAGTTCGTCCACCAGCTACCGAAGACCCGATCGGGCAAAATCATGCGTCGCACCATCCGCGACATCCTGCTGGACGAGGACCTCGGAGACGTCTCGACCATGGAGGACTCGAGTGCCGTCGACTGCATCAAGGCAGCCACGGGTAACATCGAGGTTGAGTCGGAGTAACTCCAGCCGGTCGATACTCCAGACTGGAGCCCAAACGGTCGCCTCAAATCCACTGAGGGGGAGCGTATCGATGGCTGCCGTCGCGTTCCCCGTACTGATTCGCGATGGGGACTGGATCCGACGAGGGCTGCTGCGAGGTGCAAATTTATACCCCTCCCACCGTAACGTGGTGGTATGTCATCACCGAACATGGAGTCGGAGCGATCGGTGGCCACCGACAAGACCATCCCGCACTGGCACTCGCCCGAGGGCGAGACACTGAACATCACGTCCGGGGACGGCGCCTGGGTAACCGACGACGAGGGAAACGAGTACCTCGACTTCCTCTCGCAGCTGTACTGCGTGAACGCCGGCCACGGTAACGAGACGATCAACGCGGCCATCCGCGACCAGCTCGACCGCGTCGCGTACGTCTCCTCGTCGAAGCGGAACGACGCCCGCGCGAAACTCTCGGCGCGACTCGCCGAGGTCAGTCCTGTCGACGACGCGAGCGTATTTTTCTCTATCTCGGGTAGCGAAGCGAACGAGGCTGCCATCCAACTCGCCCGTGCGTACACGGACGCGCCGAAGGTGCTGACGCGCTGGCGGTCGTACCACGGTGGCACGTACGGCGCCGCGAGTCTCACCGGCGACCCGTCGACCCGCGCGACCGTCGAGAAACACGCCGCAACGTCGGGAACGGCGCGGTTCCTCCCGCCACTTCCCGAGTGCTTCGACGCCGATAGCCCCGAGGAACTCGCGGAGAAGGCGGCGACCCACCTCGAGTGGGTCATCCGCAACGAGGATCCAGACAGCATCGCGGCGCTACTGACCGAACCGGTCGGTGGGACCAGCGGGGCCTACACCGCGCCACCGGGCTACTTCGAGCGGGTCCGCGAGATCTGCGACGAGTACGACATCCTCCTCATCTCCGATGAGGTCATCGCCGGATTCGGCCGCTGTGGCGACTGGTTCGGCATCGGGACCGAGGACGTCCGTCCGGACATAATCACCTTCGCGAAGGGCGTCACGAGCGCGTATGTCCCCCTGGCCGGCGTCATCGCCAACGGCCCGCTCGGTGACCACTTCCGCGAGGAGGGCATCGAGGTCGGCCAGACGTTCGCCGGCCATCCCATCGCCTGTGCGGCCGGGTTGGCGGCGATGGACGAGTACGAGAACGGGCTCATCGAGAACGTCCAGGAGCTGGCACCCGTCCTCGAATCGGAGCTGCGCGCGCTCGAAGAGAAACACGAGGTCGTCGGCGACGTCCACGGCCGCGGCTTCCACTGGGGCGTCGAGTTCCACGACCCCGAGACTGGGAAACCGTTCGTGAACCCTTGGGCCGACGACGGCGAGAACCCCGTCCCGAAGACGCGCAGCCACGCGATGGACGAGGGCGTCCTGTTCGGTAGCGGTCGGCCGGACATCCAGAACATCGTCTCGCCCCCGCTGTGCACCGACGAGGCCGACCTCGAAGACGGCGTCTCGGTGCTCGACGAGGCCATCGAAGCCGTCTTCGACTAACACCGCCCCCTCGGTCCCGCTCGACTGCTGGCCTGTCGGCGCTGCGGTCAGGAGCTCGTGTCGACCATCCCGATGACCAGTCCGCAGTCCTGCTCGCGGACAGTTTCGTAGGCGACGTGGGCGGCCGCGACGTCCTGGATGGCGAGCTCCGTCGAGTCGAACGCGGTGATGCCATCGTCGCCGGTGCGGCCCGTCTTCTCGCCGACCACGATGCGGCCGAGGTCGGCGTGGATGTCGGCGTCCGTCAGCATTCCCTCGCTGTAAGGGGCGTTTATCTCGCCCGAGTGGGTCGTCTGGGCGTGGTCGTCGATGACGAGCGTCGCGCCGAGGAAGATATCGTCGGCGAGTTCGTGTTTACCGGCCGCATCGGCTCCGATAGCGTTGATCTGCGTGTGATCGCCGAGCATCTCTGGCGTGATGATCGGGGTCTCTACCGGCGTCACCGTCGAGAGCACGTCGCAGGAGGCGGCTGCGTCCAGACCCCCGGCGCAGACGTCAAACCGGTCGTCGAACTCGTCGACGACCGCCGTGACGGCCGCCTCCTCCCGGTCGGCGACGACCGTCTCGATGTCGCGCACCTCGGAAATCGCCTCCAGTTGCGTGTACGACTGGACGCCTGCGCCGACTATACCCAGGCTGGTCGCGTCCGCGACGGCGAGGTGGTCCATGGCGACGGCGGCGGCCACGCCGGTCCGTTTCATCGTGAGCGTGGTACCGTCCATAATGGCCAGCGTGAACGCCGTCTCGCGGTCCGAGTACACCATCGTGCCCATCACCGTCGGTAATTCGTTTGCGTCGGGATTGTCGGGGTGGACGTTGACCCACTTGATGCCCGCGGCGTCCCACTCGCCCGCGTCCATGTAGGTGGGCATCGACCGGAAGTCACCGTTGTACTGCGGGAGGTCGATGTAAGACTTCGCCGGCATCTGCGCGTCGCCGCGGGCGTACGCTCCGAACGCCGCTTCCACCGCGCCGATGACGTCGTCCATCGACGCGCACGCTTCAATATCTGTACTGGTGAGTACGACCGTCTGCATAGCAACCCCGCCCCACGCCGTAAAATAGCCTTCCCCGACTCGACGCCGCGTTAGTCGGCCTGCTCCTCGGCGAGGCGCGGCGCGACGTGTTTGAACGCCTCGATGGTCTCGTCGATGTGGTCCTCGGTGTGCTGGACGCTGATAGTCCACTGCTGGCGGGCCCCGTACGGGTGTGGGACGATACCATGGTTGACCATCCCCATCCAGAACAGGGTGTGGAAGTCGTCGTCGACGTTCGCCACGAAATCCCGATAATTGTGGATGTCATCCTCCGTGAACTGGATGATGCCCTGGGAGTTGACGTTCTCGACACGTCCGACGATTCCCTCGTCGGCCATCACGTCCTCGTAGCCGGCTTTCAGGCGCTCGCCAAGCCGGTTGACGTGGTCGTACGCGTCCTCGGTCAGCACGTCCCGCAGCGTCGTCACGAGCGCCCGAAGCACCAGCGGGTTGCCGTTGTACGTCCCGAAGTGCCACGCGTAGTTGCCCGAGATCTGTTCCATGATGGCGTCTTTCCCACCGAACGCGCCGACGGACGTCTCCCCGCCGATGGACTTCGCCATCGTCACCAGGTCCGGCTGGACGCCGTAGAGCTCTGTCGCACCGCCGGGTGCGAGCTTCACGCCCGTCTTCACCTCGTCGAAGATGAGGACGACGCCGTACTCATCACATAGCTCCCGCAGCCCGGCGAGGTAGTCGTCCCGCGGCGGCGTCACGGACTTGTTCAGCATCACCGGCTCGACCATCAGCCCGCCGATCTCGTTGCCGTGCTCGCGCATGATATCCTCGGCCGCCTCGAGGTCGTTGAACGGCGCCACCTCGATCGTCTCGAGGATGGCATCCGGGATACCATGTCCGTCCTTGACCTTCCGGGGGCGCTTGGGGTGGCCCGCCTTCGGGACCGGCGGTGTCCCGCTCACCAGCACGTAGTCGTGACAGCCGTGGTACGTCCCTTCGATCTTGAGGATCTTGTCCCGGCCACTGTAGGCCCGCGCCATCCGCATCGCGTGCATGGTCGCCTCGGTACCGCTGTTGGTGAACCGTACTTTCTCGAGGGCGTCCCAGCGTTTTTTCAGTTCGCCTGCGGCCTCCGCCAGCAGTTCGTGCGGCATCGTGTAGAGGGTCCCTTCGTCAATCTGATCGTGGAGCGCCTTCCGGATCTTCGGGTGCGTGTGGCCGCACATCCCCGCGCCGTTGTTCATATCGTAATCGAGGTAGCGGTTGCCGTCGACGTCTTCGAGGTAGACGCCGTCGCTGTGGTCGATGTAGAACGGGTACGGGTCGAACGTCCGCGAGGTGCTCGCCACACCGGCCGGGATGTGCTCGCTGGTTTCGCGGTGCAGTTTCTCGCTGGTGGGGGTCCGCTCACGGTACTCCGAGATGAGGCTGTCCCAGTAGCTCATATCCGGACAACGGATATAGACGAGTTAAATGTGTGGGTCGGGGGCACACGACACAGGCCGCGGCGGATGCCCCCGCGTCGCGTCACAGGACACCCAACGTCGGACGGATGCGGCGGCGGTCAGTGGCGGTAGCGTTCTTGTTCATCGGCGAGCCGTGGGGCAATGTTCTTGAACGCCTCCAGCGTCTCGTCGATGTGGTCTTCGGTGTGCTGGACACTGATGGTCCACTGCTGAGAGGCGCTGTGCGGGTGTGGCATGACGCCCTGGTTGAGCATGGCGAACCAGTAGTTCTCGTGGAACTCCTCGTCGACGTGCTGGAGGTAGTCACGATAGTTCTCGAGCACCTTGTCGGTAAACAGGATGCTGCCCAGCGAGTTGACGTGCTCAACGTGGCCGACGATGCCCTCGTCTTCCATGATGTCTTCGTACCCCGACGCCATCCGCTCGCCTAGGCGGTCGACGTGGTCGTACGCGTCTTCGGTCAGCACCTCCCGTAGCTGGGTGACGAGCGCCGTGAGCACGAGTGGGTTGCCGTTGTACGTGCCGAAATGGGCGGTGCCGTCCTCGATGAGCTGCATCACCTCCTTCTTGCCGCCGATGGCGCCGACGGGGAAGTTACCGCCGATGGACTTCGCCATCGTCACGATATCCGGCTCGACGCCGTAGTGCTCTGCGGCGCCACCGGGGGCGACTTTCACCCCCGTCTTCACCTCGTCGAAGATGTAGGCGACGCCGTACTCGTCGCACAGTTCCCGCAGCCCCTGGAGGAACTCGCCGTACGGCTGGGTCATCGCGACGTTCATCACGATGGGTTCGACGATGAGCCCGCCGATCTCGTTGCAGTGCTTACGCATGATCGCTTCGACCGCGTCGAGGTCGTTCCACGGTGCGACCTCGACAGTCTCGGCGACCGACTGGGGGACCCCCTCGCTTTCGACGATTCGGGCGGGTCGGTCGGCCGGCCCGAGCATGCGCCGTGGCGCCGCCTTCGTGACCATCGCGTAGTCGTGACAGCCGTGGTACGCTCCCTCGATTTTGAGAATCTTGTCGTTCCCCGTGTACGCCCGGGCGAGTCGCATGGCGTACATCGTGCTCTCGGTGCCCGAGTTAGTGAACCGGACACGGTCGACCGCGTCCCACCGTTTCTTCAATTCCTGGGCGGCCTCGCCGAGCAGGCGATGTGGGTGGGTGAACAATGTCCCCTCCTGCATCTGCTCGCTGACCGCCTCCGTCACGGCCGGGTGGGCGTGCCCGCTCATCCCGGCCCCGTTGTTCATGTCGAAGTCGATGTACGCGTTACCGTCGACGTCGTGTAGGTGTGCACTCACTGCCTTCTCGATGTACAGGGGGTACGGGTCCCACGCGCGATACGTGCTGGCGACACCCGCCGGGACGTGTTCGTGGGTATCGTGGAACAGTTCCCGGCTCGTCGGTGTGCGCTCGTGATACTCCGCCGCTATGTCGTCCCAGAGCTCCATTACAGCTTCACTTTTGGACCCATTGGTAATATACCCCGTGGTAGAGGAGAACACCCCGCGACCGTCGGCACAGTTATGCCATCGTTTCACCAACTCCCGTCTGGAGCTAACTATGACCGACCCCGACACACTCTCGGTTTTCTGGTCGGACCGCTGTCTCGACCACGACGCGCCACCGGGCGAGTTCGAGGCCGAGTGGACAGGCCGCCTCGCGGTGAAAGAACCGCATCCTGACCGACCAGAGCGCCTCCGTAACATCTATCATATCATCGAGCACACCATTCCAGACCACGTTACATGGAGGGAGGCACCACAAGCGAGCCGTGAGCAAATTGAGCGCGTCCACGACCCGGCGTACGTCGACGAGTTCGCGGCGTTCTGCGAGGCGGGCGGTGGCCAACTGACCGCCGACACCGGCGCGAACGAGGCGAGTTACGACGCCGCCCGCCACGCCGCCGGCGGCGCCGTCGCGGCCGTCGAGCACACTCTCGATTACGGGCTGACCGACGTCCCGTACGCACTCGTCAGGCCAAGCGGCCACCACGCTCAACCCGCGCAAGTCGACGGGTTCTGCTTTTTCAACAACGCCGCCGTCGCGGCCGAGCACGCACTCGCGACGGCCGACGTCGACCGTGTGGCGATACTCGACTGGGACGTCCACCACGGTAACGGCACTCAGGAGTGCTTCTACGACCGCGAGGACGTGCTGGTGGTCGGCCTCCACAACGACCACTGGTCGTGGGACGAAGACGCGCACCCGCAGACGGGTGACGTCACGGAACGCGGAGTCGGTGACGGGAAGGGGTACAACGTGAATGTCCCGCTGCCACCAGGAACGGGCGACCAGGGGTACGCCTACGCGTTCGAGCGCATCGTCGACCCCGTGGTGACGTCGTTCGACCCCGACCTGCTCGTGGTGAGCGCGGGCCAGGACCCAGGTATCGTCGACCCTCTCGGTCGAAATGTCGTCACCAAAGACGGGTTCGCGGATCTGGGTCGACGGGTTCGCGAGTTGGCCGCGACGGCTGCCGACGGACACCTGCTACTCGTCCAGGAAGGAGGCTACCAGCTCACGCACCTCGCGTACGCAACTCTCGGCGCGCTCGAAGGAGTGCTGGACATAGAAACGGGTATCGACGACCCGATGGCGTGGATGGACGAGGATCTAGACTCGGCTCGACGTGCTATCGACGAGGCCGCCGCCGCTCATGCGGACCACTGGTGGGTGCTGTCCGAGAGCACCTGACGGTCCCCGCCGTCGTTCCGTGCCAGTTTTATGTACCCTCGGGTCCAGGTCACAGCCGAGACATGAGTAGCTTTGACGACCCGTACGACGTTATTATCGTCGGGGGTGGAGTCATCGGCTGTGCGACCGCGCGGGAACTGGCCCCGGACCACGACGTGCTCGTCCTCGAGGCGGGCTCGGCAGCCGGTGAAACGACGCCGAAGGCCTCGGGGCTCATCACTCCGATTCCGGACATCCCGGCGTACCCCGAGGCCGCGGGCCACGCGATGGAGTTCTTCCACGAATTCGACGGCACCGGACAGTTCAAGCTCACCGAGCGCCCTGGTATCCAGCTCGTCCCCGCCGACCGGGAATCGTTCTGGCGCGAGAACGCTGCGACGATGGCCGGCCACGGGTTCGATGTGACGTACCGGACGGCCGAAGAGCTGAACGACCGCTACCCCGGCGCGCTCGTGCTCGACGAGTTCGTCGGTGGCGTCGAGTTCGCCGACTGCGGGTGGACGGACCCGTGGACGTACACGATGGAGCTGAAGGGGGCCGCCGAGGACGCGGGTGCGCGCTACGAGACGGACGCATGCGTGTCGGCGGTCGAGACCGCCGATGGCGCGGTGACGGGTGTTTGCGTCGACGACGAGTCGGTCCGGGCTGACCGGGTCGTCTGCGCGACTGGCTGGCGGACGCGTCAGTTGCTGGCCGGTGTCGTCGAAGTGCCGGTGCGACCGTTCCGTTGGCAGGCGGTGAATCTCGAAGTGGACCGCGAGTTCGACGAGACGTTCCCGATGGCGTGGGACCGCAAGTCCCGAATGTACTGGCGGTCGGAGCACAACGGCGACCTCCACGTCGGCGGGGGTTCCTACTTCGTCGACGACCTCGGCGACGTACGCTCGACCGTCACCAAGAGCTTCCAGCGAGCGGTCGCAACCACGATCGGTAACCGGGTGCAGGACGTCGCGGACGCCCGAATCAAGGCCGGTGAATGCTGTCCGACCGGCGACGCCGCGACGCCCGACGACCATCCCATCATCGACGCGCCGACCGACGGCCCAGACGGACTCGCCGTCGCTATCACTGGTCCCGTCGGCGGTGTCATGTGCTCGCCGTTCGTCGCCATAGCGGTTCGGTCGCTCGTCACCGGCGAAGATTCCCCGTTTCCGGTCGCACCCCACGCGCTCGACCGGTTCGATGACCGCTCGTCGGAGTTTGACTGCGAGTACGTGACGGGCTGGCAAGCACCATAGCTGCGCCGCAGCCGCGCGTATAGGACTTGTCTGCCCCCTGTGAACATTCACCACAATCTATTTTACACCGCTCCCGTTCGGATACGGTAATGGAGAAACTGGACAGGCTGTTCGACCCGGAAGCCATCGCTGTCGTCGGGGCGTCGACAAGCCCTGAGAAGCGCGGCCACGTCTCGCTGCACGACCTGCAACGGTGGGGATACGAGGGCGAGCTCTACCCCGTGAACCCAAATGCGGACAAGGTTCTCGGACTGAAAACGTATCCCTCTGTCCTGGACATCCCCGGCCGGGTGGACTTGGCGTTCATCGCGATTCCCGCGGCGTACGTCCCTCAGACGATCCGCGAGTGCGGCGAAGCGGGCGTCGCTGGGGCCGTCATCAACACGGCGGGGTTCGGCGAGATCGGCGAGGAGGAGCTAGAGGCGGAACTGGCGGCCGCCGCCGAGGAGTCAGGCGTCCGACTCATCGGCCCGAACATCCAAGGGGCGGACTTCGTCCACCAGAATGTGTACCTCCTCGGCGGCGTCCGCACTACCCCCGGTCATCTGGGGCTGTTGACCCAATCGGGAAACATGGGCGTGGCGCTCTCGGTCGACGCCGAGTACAGCGGCACCGTCGGCTTCAGTTACAATATCGGTATCGGCAACGAGACGGACCTGGAGTTCTACGAGTATCTCGAGTTCCTCGGTCGCGAGGAGAACACGAACGGCGTCGTCGGCTATGTCGAGGGGATGAACGACGGACGGGCGTTTCTGCAGGAGGCCCGGCGCGTCTCCCGCGAGAAACCCATCGTCCTCTACAAGTCGGGCCGAACCGCCGAGGGGAAGGCGTCTGCGAAGTCACACACTGCGTCGCTGGCGGGCGACGTGGATGTCCTCGAGTCGGCCTACCGGCAGGCCGGGATCCAAACCGTCGACGAGGTCGACCTGCTGGTCCCCGTCGCCGAGGCGCTGACGACCTGTCCCATCCCCGACGGGCCGAACGTCGCCGTCCTCACCGACGGCGGCGGACACGCCACCGTGACGGCTGACGCCCTGGAGCGGGCGGGTCTGGAGACGCCAGAGCTAGCCGCGACGACACAGGAGACGCTCGGCGAGCTATACGAGCTGTCACCGAATCTCACCAACCCGGTCGACGTGATGGGCGCGTCCGACCACGAGACGATGTGGTATGACACGGCCCGACACCTCATGGAGGACCCAAACATCGACGCGCTCCTGATAGCGGGTGCCGCGCTCGGCTATGAGGAGTGCTGGGACGGCCGGGAACCGGACCGCGACATCGGCATCGCGCGGAAGCTCACCGACCTCGTCGACGAGCTGGACACGTCCGTCGTGTTCAACAGCATGTGGGATGAACTGGGGGAGGCGAAATCGCTCGACTACCTCGCCGAGAACGGCATCCCCGTGTACGCGGACGTGGACACCGCTGTCGAGGCGCTCCGAGCGCTCGCGGCGTACGGCGACCATCTCGCCCACGCGAACGAGAAGTCCGACTTCACACTCGACGCCGACGATCCAAGCGCGGCCGCCGTCGACGACGCGGTCACTGCCGGTCGGACGACCCTCTCGGAGTTCGAGACGAAACGGCTGCTCGAGGCGTACGGTGCCCCGGTCGCGGCATTCGAGCTCGCGGGGACAGCCGACGAGGCCGTCGCCGCCGCCGATTCCTTCGACGGCCCCGTCGCGATGAAGATCGCGTCGCCCGACATCGTCCACAAGACGGAGGCGGACGGCGTCGAACTCGGCGTCGCGAGCGACGAAGACGTTCGGGACGCCTTCGAACGACTGACCGACAACGCCGCCGCTTACGACGCCGAGGCACGCATCGAGGGCGTGCTCGTCTCACCGATGGTCGACGACGGCGTCGAACTGCTCGTCGGGACGGTCGACGACCCGGAGATCGGACCGGTTGTCACCTGTGGCATCGGCGGCACGCTCGTCGAGGCCATCGACGACGTGGCCTTCCGGGCGCTTCCGCTGACTGAGTACGACGCGCGGTCGATGCTCGACGACATCGAGGCCCAGACACTCCTTGATCGCCCCCGCGATCTCCCGCCGGTCGACCGGGACGAACTCGTCGAGGTGCTACTAGCGGTCTCCGATCTCGTAGCGGAGAACCCGCCGATCACCGGCTTGGACGTCAACCCGATCGTCGCCACCGCCGACGGCCTCTCGGTGCTGGACGCGAGCATCGAACTCGCGGTGGAGTGAGCCGCCGCTGCCGTCGCTGGCCGACCGTTCGCCATCGAAGACGTCGATCACCCGTCCAGCCCTCCTCTGCAGAGTTCGTCCGTTCGAGGGCCGCGTTCACGCCTCCGACGTGACGGCACTACCCGTCCCCAGCAACTCGTCGCGCCGGTTCCGGGAGGTCGGGAACGCGCGCCTCGGCAAGAATAGCTCGTTCGGTGCGCCGGTGGGGACCGTGTCCGCCGCTCCCCGAACCCGTGCGACCCGAAGAATTAGTATCACGTGACACCCTGACATAGATGCTATGGGGAACGATAGCTACGACGTTGCGATCATCGGAGCAGGTATCAACGGGTGCGTGGCGGCGAAATATCTCGCCGACGACCACGACGTCGTCGTCTTCGAGCGAGATCAGATCGCGGCCGCGACCACCGCGAAGGCGTCCGGCCTGATCTCTGTCGCTCACGACTACGTCGACCACCTCGAGGCTGCCCGATACGCTGCCGACTTCTTCGACGACTACGACGGGACGGGTAACTTCGAGTACACGAAGCGGACCAACGTCCGTCTCGTCCCACCTGATACCGAGGAACGCGCCCGATCAGAGGCCGACCGGATGGCGGAGCACTTCGACACAACCTATTACGAGACGACCGAGGAGATCGAAGAACGCTACCCGGGCGTCTTCAAACTCGACCCTTTCGTCGGCGCGGTCGAAATCGAACAAGGCGGCTGGGTCGACCCGTACACGCTAACGATCACGTACAAGGAGGACGCCGAGGACGTCGGCGCCAACTTCGAGACCGGCGTCGAGGTCACGGGAGTCACGACGGAAGACGGTGCCGTCACGGGCGTGGAGACCGACGCCGGCCCGGTCGCCGCCGAGACAGTCGTCGTGGCGATGGGCTGGCACACGAAGGAATTCGTCTCGGAGTTCGTCGACCTCCCGATTCGACCGTTCCGCTACCAGTGGGTCAACCTCGAGGTCGAACGCGAATTCCCCGACTACTCCCCCGTCGCCTGGGACAGCCGCAGCCAGCTCTACTGGCGGCCGGAACACAACGGCGACCTCCACGTCGGCGGCGGCACCTACTTCGTCGATGAACCCGGGTCGGTCCGCACGACGACCACCGAGAGCTTCAGACGCCACGTCGCCCTGACGATTCCCGAACAGATGAGCGAGGTCGGGGATGCACAGATCTCCAGCGAGGACACCTGCCACGTCGGCGACACCGCCACCCCTGACGAGCGCCCCATCCACGACGCGCCCGACGAGTGTCCCGACGGCCTCGTCATCTCGACGGGGATGCACGGGTTCGGCATCATGGGCTCGCCTGTCACGGGCGCGGCCGTGCGCTCGCTCGTGACGGGGGAAGACGCCCCGTTCCCGATGTCGAAGTACGCCCTCGACCGCTTCGACGACGACCCCCTCGACTGGAGCGCGACCTTCATCAACGAGTCTCCGGACGACATCGGTACCTGATCACGTCGCACCGCTCCTTGCGTCGGGCGCAGTGTCGACCGACGGTGGAGTGTGCCAGTCACGACGTCTCCTCGGGGGACACTTCCGCGTTTGGGAGCGAGCGCGCTGACGACAGCCCGTGGCCCCCGATTGCGGGCAGTAAAAACATTTGACAGGGATTTGCAACCACTAAGGGTGAGTATGCAGATCCTCGTAGCGGTTAGTGAGATTGCCGACGTTACCGACGAGTTCGAGATCGACGGACTCTCGATTCCGGAACAGTACCTGGAGTACGACCTGAACGAGTGGGACGATTACGCGGTTGAGGAAGCCGTACAGGTGAGCGAAGCCGAGGACGATGTCGAAGTCGTGACGGTGACGGTCGGCCCGGGGCCTGCAGAGGAGACGATTCGGATGGCGCTGGCGAAGGGTGCCCACCGCGCAGTCCGCGTCTGGGACGAAGCCCTCGCCGGAGGCCCAGTACCTCGACGTCGAGACGAAAGCAGACTTACTTGCGGCCGTGTCCACTGGGGAGAACCCCGACCTCGTGCTGACTGGCGTTCAGTCGGACGACGAGACGAACGCCGCGACCGGCGTGACGCTCGCGGAGGGTCTGGAATTCCAGTGGGCGGCGGTGGTCACCCCCGACGTCTACATCGCGATCGGCATCTCCGGGACCGTCCAGCACGTCGCCGGCATGAAAGGGGCGGAGACGATCGTGGCGATCAACACCGATCCGAACGCGCCCATCTTCGACATCGCCGACTACGGCATCGTCGACGACCTCTTCGACGTTGTGCCGGAGTTGATAGCGCGGTTCTAGACGTGACCCGGACGCGTGCTCCGAGGGACGGGAGATCGACGTCGACGTCGAATCGCACGGGCGTGGAAAGACCGGTCGACAGCAGTCTTCGACTGCCAGGACGCTTTTCGGAGACCGATCGAAGCGGAGTGCACCCGAGAGGGCCGAAACTCCGTCTCGTCGCTGGCCCATCGAGCAATCTCGAGTGACGCTCGCTGCGTTATCAAGCAAACAGTTCTATTATAGCGAGAATGCGGTCGTATCGTGAAAAGTCGCGGTCGAGCCGTCCCGCCTCTCCCGGTTCACGGACTAGTCGCCGGATTTCACGCTGAAGAACATCCACACCGCGTTTCGAGATAGTTGGGCTTGTGTGGGCGGCCACTTCAGATGTTCGGCCTATTTTCGGGACAGTACTCGACATGGAAAGCGGTGAGTCCTCCACACTCACCGGACCATCGAATGCGTCTCGATTCGCGTTTGGTCGTCGCATCGATTTCTCGCTCGATGGGTCGAAGCCTGCCGGTTTGACCGTCCGTCGAGACGATTACCACTCGGATCGAGTGACGCCCGTCCACGACCGCCGTCTCGGGACCGTTCCGTTGTTCTCTGGCCCAGTCCGGGCTCCATCTCGGGAGAGACGAGCGGTAGTGTCACAGGGACAACTCGGATTCGAGGTCGAACCGACTCCAGAATCGAGTGGCTCGGAGGGGAGAGAGAAGGGCACGTGACCGAGTTGACGTGGAGCTTCACCATGTGTGAAATTCATCTGGCATCGGTGCCGAGTCCGACCACATCGAACCGTCTAACACCGTCGAGTAATGTAATGGCTGTGTGCGTCGAGACTGTTTGTTTCGCTCATTATCTCACACATCGTGATATCCACACACACGATGCTCGCTAGCACGCCTATTACAGTACTATCTTTGTCAAGCCCCACGTTACGATTTCTGTAGGAAGCGAGACATCACTGAGATGGCGTCCTAATCGACCTATTTCACACATAGTGAATTTCTCCCCCGCCGGCGTACATTGACGGGGACAGTGGACGAAGCAGTCACTTCCGCTGTCGACAAACCACGCGTCCCTGAGGCGGATCTAATCGAGGTGGTCATCCCCCGGGCGGAGCAACTCGGCGAGGTAGCGGTCCGTCTGCTTTCGCTCGAAAAATCAATCTCAAAAAGCACTTCGGCTAGGTCCAGAAAGTTTGGATCCGTTTGAAGTTGATGCCTACGAAGCCTTCTGACCGTTTCGTTAAATTACCACTGCCATCGCTACCCACAGTCTGTCTTTATACCACCGAGGTTCCATCCATACAGTGATGACTGATTCCGACACTGACTACGACGTCGTTATCGTCGGCGGCGGCGTGGCAGGCTGTGCGTCAGCGTACCATCTCGGGACCGACTGTGACGTGGCCATCGTCGAACGCGGTCAGATCGCGGGCGAGGCGTCCGGGCTCGCGGCCGGGCTCGTCGCACCGACGCTGTTCTACGGCGACCACCCGGATATCGTGCGGTACGCCAACGAGTGGTTTCGGGAGTTCGACGGCACCCACAACTTCTCCTATCACCAGCGTCCCCGGATCGAGTTCATCCAGCCAGACAGCGAAGCAGTCGCGCGCGAACGGGCCGCCGACCTCTCTGCGGAGGGGTTCCCGGTCTCGTTCCTCGAGTCGGCGGAGGTGGAGCGAGAGTACCCGTGGTTCGACGCATCGCGATTCGCAGGCGTCGTCGAGTACGCGGACACCGGCTGGGTCGACCCCTACGAGTACACCGTTTCCCTCCAGAAAGCCGCCGAGGAACGGGGCGTCGACGTGTTCGCGAACACTCCGGTGCGTGACTACCACGCCGAGGACGGCGTGGCAACGGTCGAACTCTCCGAGCGAACGCTATCTGCCGGCTACGTCGTAATGGCCACGGGCTGGCGGACGCGAGAGTTCCTCGCCGACTACGTCGAGCTCCCCGTCCGCCCCTTTCGTCTGCAGTGTGCGATGTTGCGGTTCGACGAGCCCCTCGACGATACGTTCCCGCTCGGCCGCGTCGCAAGAGAACACCTCTACTTCCGGGGAGAGCTCAACGGCGACTTCCTCGTCGGCGGCGGCGAGTACTTCGAGGACACCCCTGAGGTCATCGCGACAGGGTCGGGCATCGACGACAAGTTCCGCCAGCACGTGGTAACGACCGTCCCCACCTTCCTCGACGGATTTGAGCGAGCGAAGTTCGTTGATGGGTGGTCGGGCGTCGACGCGGCGACGCCCGACACGCTTCCGCTTCTCGGGTCTTCCTCGGCTCTCCCGGACGAGATTCTGGTCGCGACGGGGTTCAACGGCCTCGGAATGGTGAACTCCCCCGTGGCGGCGGCGACAGTTCGATCCTACGTCACGGGAGAGAAGGCCCCGTTCTCGATCGACCAGTTCGCCGTCGATCGCTTCCCTAACGGCTCCGCAGACTTCGAGCTGCGGGGGACGTTCGAGATGGAGGGGGCCGGCCGGTGATCGACCGTCCGTGATGCCAAGGGTTACGGAGCGATTCCGGGACGTCAAGGGTGAGGACGCTCCGTTCCCGATGTGGAAGTACGCTCTCGACCGCTTCGACGAGCAACCTCCGGGACTTCGATACGGCGTTCATCGAGGAGTCACCGAAACAGATCGGTCGCTAAGTCGAGATCCGGGCTTCTCTGTACCTCACCAGAGTCGCGTTCGTATCGAACCGTGGCAGTCGCTCGCGGGTTTCCTTCCGAGAATGCGCCTCGAGGTGGTGGCCCCCCACTTCAGTCCTTCTCGGCGGTGTTCATCCACTCGATAGCCGCGTTCACGCCCTCTTCCTCGACGATGTCGTGGAACTCGTGGGCCGTCTCCGTCTCCGAGGTGACGGCGAACAGGTACTCGTCGATCTTCGCCGCGGAGGTCGAACGGTAGCCCTGCGTCTCTTGGATGTCGTTGAGCGAGTCCTTGATAAGCTTCAGAACGGAACTCGGCGTCTTCTTGATGTGGTCGATCTCCGTCGCGACAGCCTCCTCCAGCGCCTCGGCGTCCTCGACGACCTCGTTGATGAGGCCCATCTCCTTGGCGGTGTGGGCGTCGATGTGCTTTCCCGTGTACAGCAGTTCGCGGGCGTGTTTGAGCGAGTCGGTCACGAACGGCAGTACGAGCCGCGGCGGGAGCTCGCCCATGTGGACGTCCGGGTAGCCGAATTCGGACCGCTCGGTCGCGATAGTGAGGTCGCAGACGAGCGCGAGGTTGCACCCCCCCGCGAGCGCATAGCCGTCGACGGCCGCGATGACGGGCAGGTTCAGGTTGTAGATCGTATCGAGGTGCGGGTAGGTGAACTTGATCATGTCGTCCATCGTGTCGATCCCCTCGGCGCCGAAGTCGTACCCCGAGGAGAACGCCCGCCCCTTCCCCGTGAGCACGACCGCGCGGACCTCGTCTTCCGCCTCGGCCGTCAACAGTGCGTCCTCTAGCTCCGAGCGGAGCGTGTTGTTCAGTGCGTTCAGTGCGTCCTCGTTGTCGAGCGTGATGGTCTGGACGCGGTCGTCCGTCTCCACATCGACGAATTTGTAGTCCGACACGGTCTCGTATTCCCGAACGACGCTCTTATAGGTGCCGGTGGTCCGAAATTCGATAGCCTACCCCGGCGTACCGGCGCCCCGGCACGTCGCCGTACCGTAATCGGGCTACGACCTCGGCAAGAGCTATATGGCCGGCTAAGATAGAACCGGCATGGAGCCGGTCAGCATCGATGCCGTGGCCGCACGCCTCGACGGCGTGGACGAACTGTTCGCCGAACCGCTGAGCGAAGGGTCGATGAGCGTCGGGGTCTACCGGCTGGCAGCCGGCGTGACCGACCCACAGGAGCCACACGCCGCGGACGAGGCGTACTACGTACTCTCCGGCCGGGCGAAGATTCGGGTCGGCGAGACCGTCCACGACCTCGAACCGGGAGACCTGGTATACGTAGAGCGCGAGGTCGATCACGAGTTCTTCGACATCGAGTCGGAGCTGACGACGCTGGTGTTCTTCGCCCCCGCCTACGGCTCACTGAAGTCCGCGTAGCGAAGGCGACGGCGTGGTCGTTCACGGCGCCCCGTCCACAGGCTATCGACGTTTGTGGGCGGCGTACGTAGTTTTATTATCGTTCACCGACTCGTGGCTAGTATCCGTGGTTTCGGACGCGGGGCGGTGACTCGCAGAGCCACCTGTCTGTCACAGCCGCGTTCGTCGCCACGTCCAGAGACCACCATGACCGACGAGGATCCACCCATCGACGTGACCACCGAACAGAAGTACCAACTACTGGAAGACGGTGACATTCTGCCCCACGATGCGGCGTTCCGTCCCGGCGAGACGCCCATCCCCGACTACCAGCTGGCGTGGGCTATCACCGGCGACGGGAAGGGGAACCCGGACCACGGCGAGCCGCTGAACGACGGCGCAGAGAAGGAGGTCGTCATCCCCGTCGAGGAACCCGGTCCTAACGAGGCGCTCCTCTACATGCTCACGTCGGAGGTGAACTACAACGACTCGTGGGCGATCACCGGCATCCCGGTGTCCACATTCCAACAGCACGACTGTGACTGGCACGTCACGGGATCGGGCGGGCTCGCGCTCGTCGCAGACGTCGGCGATGGGCTCGACGAACAGGGCCGAATTGAGGTCGGCGATATGGTCCACGTGTACGCCGGCCAGTTCGACGCGCTCTCACCGAAGGCGGGCCGGGATCCGATGTTCGCGGACTTCACTATCCAGGGGTACCAGACGCCCGACGGTTCCCACCAGCAGTTTATGATCGCGCAGGGAACGCAGCTGTTCGAACCGCCGTCGAACCTCTCTCTGGGCGCGGCGGGTAGTTACATCCTGACGATGGGCACCATCTATCGCTCGCTCTTCACCACGCTCGACGTCGATCCCGGGACGAACCTGTTCGTCGAAGGGGCGTCTACGGGGACCGGGCGCGACGCCGTCCAGATGGCCGAGAGCCGGAACATGAACATCACGGGGCTTGTCTCCAGCGACGACCGGGGTGAACGCGCCCTCGAGAACGGGGCAGACGCGTACATCGACCGGAAGCAACCAGCGCTGGCGGACGCGATGCGGATGGTCCCGAACGACCCCGACAAGTGGGCCGACTGGGAGGCAGCCGGCGAGCCGCTGTTAGCGGAGTACCGTGAGAAGAACGACGGCGACCTCGCCGACTACGTCGTCTCGCACGCAGGCGCGCACGCGTTCTCGCGGTCGTACCAGCTGCTCGACCAGGGGGGCCGGCTGACGTTCTTCGGCGCATCGACCGGCTACGAGATGGCGTTCATGGGCAAGTCCGGCGAGACGACTCCCGACGAGATGTACGACCGCGCAGGACTCCGCGCCGGCGACCCGGCGCTCGTCTGGTACGGGACGCCCGACGACGTCGACGGGACCGACGACTCCGTCGGTGCAGCGGCTATCGAGGTAGCGCTCGACCGCAACGCCCGCGTCGCCGTCGTCGCGGAGACGGCCGCCCAGGCCGACCACGTCGAAGACCAGTACGACGTCGAGGGCGCGGTGAGCGTCGAGACGCTCGAAGAGGAGAGCGACGACTTCGAGTTCGTGGAGTCGCTGCCGCACCTCCCGAACCCCTCCGAGCCGGACGCGTTAGCGGCGACTGTCGGGGAGTACATGGGGAAGATGTTCAAGCCGGTCGGGATGGCTATCGGCGAGTTGCTGGCGACGCCCAATAACCCGCGAGGTAACCCCGAAGTCGTGTTCGAGCGCGCCGGACAGAACACGCTCGGCCTCTCGACGATGCTGTGTGCTTCCTTCCAGGGGAAGGTCGTCTTATCGGAGGAGATGTCGGGACGGCGCTACTCGTTTTACGCGCCGCAGGTGTGGATGCGCCAGCGCCGCATCTACATGCCGACTACCGAGGTGTTCGGCACGCACATGAAGAACACCTACGAGGTGCTACAGATGAACGAGGAGATCGAACTCGGCGTGTTTGAGGTCCCCGAGGCTCACCTCACGCCCTGGTCGGAGACGCCGCAGGCTCACCAAGACATGTGGGACAACGCCCACGAGGAAGGTTCGTACGTCATCAACCATGCACTCCCCGACGCAGACCTCGAGAGCAAGGAGGCGCTATTCGACGCCTGGGGCGACGACTGAGCCACGCGCTCCCCTATCTATTTTCCACTCTGCTCGATGGCGGATATACGTGATCGAACCAGCAGCACCACGGCACATGCTCGCACACCACAAGAATCAATAGCCTGGAACAACACCCGCGTGCATGGACTGTGAGGTAGCCATCGTCGGTGGCGGAGTCGCAGGTGTCAGTGCTGCCGAGCGACTCGCTCCCGACCACGACGTGATACTGTTCGAAGCCGGCCAGATCGCCGGCGGCGCGACGGGCCACGCTTCCGGGCTGGTGACCGTCGCCGCCGACTGGGCAGGTCAGCCAGGGGCCGCCCACTACTCGCTGGAGTTCTTCCGCGAGTACGACGGCACCGGTCAGTTCTCTTTCTACGAGACACCGTTCGTGCAGCTCAGGACCGACCCGGGCATCGAGGAGCTCGGCGAGGAGGCCGCTGGGTTCCGCGACCGTGGATTCGACGTCACCGCCCACGACGCAGACTCGCTCGACGAAGCGTATCCCGACGTATACGACCTGAACGACCACACCGGCGCGATGGAGATCGCGGACGCGGGCTGGGTCGATCCGTACACGTACGCGACGACGCTGGCCGACGAGGCGGCCGACGCCGGCGTCGACATCCAGAAGGATATCAAGGTGACGGACGTCCGCACGGAGGGCGGAAGTGTCACCGGCGTCGACACCGAGGAGAAGACCGTCACCGCCGAAACGGTCGTCGTCGCCGCGGGTTGGCGCACCCCCGACATCGCGGGCGTCGAGATGCCGGTCCGGCCGTTTCGCTACCAGACGGCGAACCTCGAAACGGACGCGGCCGTCACCGACTACCCCATCGCCTGGGACCAACACTCTCGACTCTACTGGCGGCCGGAGCGCAACGGCGAACTCCACGTCGGTGGCGGTGCGTACTACGTCACGACGCCTGGGTCGGTGCGGTCGACGACGACAGAAGGGTTCCGCCGGCTCGTCGCAGCGACGGTTCCAGACCTGCTCCCGTCGCTTCGGGACGCCCGATTCGGCACCGACGACACGTGCCCAACGGGTGACTCCGCGACACCGGACCATCTACCGATCATCGACTGCCCGGCCGACGGCCCCAAGGGCCTCGTCGTCGCCACTGGGCTGCACGGGTTCGGCATCATGGCCGGGCCCGCCATAGGCCGCGCCATCCGGGCGCAGGTGACCGGTGACGAGCCACCGTTCCCGACGGACGCGTTTCGCCTCGACCGGTTCGACCCGGACGCGTCGTGGGAGTTCCCGTACATTTCGGCGTCCGCCAAGGAGACCGGGGTCTGACCGCTGCGCATGTCTCCGACCACACAACCGGGTGAGACGGCGTGAGCGATCCTACCGACGACGGCCTGCTGACCGCGCCGAAACCCTCGTTCGACGACGAGTCGGTCGCAGCACTGCTCAACCGCGCGTACGACGTGAGGGGATCGCTGTCGAAACTCGGCGGCGAGCGCGACCAGAACATCCGTGTCGACGTGCCCGACGGTCCGTCGTATGTCCTCAAGATCTCGAACCCTGCGGAGGAGCCGGCGGCACTGGACCTGCAAACGCGGGCGCTCCGGCACGTTCGGCGGACCGCGCCTGACCTCCCGGTGATGGAACTCGTACTGACGACCGACGACGAGCCGTGGACGACCGTCGAGAGCGACGCGGAACGGACCCATCTCGTCCGGCTGTTCACGTTCATCACCGGGCGGCGGGCCGAAGCGGCCGACTTCGACGCCGACGCGCTGCGCGCGTACGGCGCGACCATCGCACGCACGGGTGAGGCGCTCCAGGGGTTCTTCCACTCCGAGGCACGGTACGACATCCTGTGGGACCTCCGGAACACGCTCGACCTGCGCGAGCGGCTCACGTCAGTCGCGAACCCTGAGCGCCGTGCCCTCGCAGATCGTGCCCTCGACCGGTTCGCGGCCCGCGTCGCCCCGGAGTTCGACTCGCTGCGTGCGCAGGTCGTCCACAACGACCTCACACTGGCAAACGTATTGTTCGGTTCGGACGACCGTGTCAGCGGCATTGTCGACTTCGGTGATCTCACCCACACGGCGCTCGTCTGTGACCTAGCTATCCCCGCCGCACGGGTGATGATCGGCCGATCGGACCCAGTAGCGGCCGCCCAGCGTATGGTCGAAGGCTACGTGAGCGTCCGTCGACTCGACGAAGCGGAGGCCCGACTGCTATGTGACCTCGTGGCCGCGCGGCTCGTCGCCCGGGGTGTCATCGCCGCCTGGCGCGCCGAGGACCACCCCGAGAACGCAGCGTACATCACCGGAGGGGCAGATGAGAGCTGGGAGACGCTTCGCGAACTCGACGAACGCGGGTTCGACGCGGTCGCCCGCCAGCTTCGGATGGCCGCACAGTCTGGTAACGTCCCGTACGAGCCGATGGACCGCGAGGAACTCCTGTCGCGACGACAGCGCGTCCTCGGACCATCACCGTCGTCGTACGACGAGCCCGTCCACTTCGTCGACGGTGAGGGCGCGTGGCTGTTCGACCCGAACGGGAACCCCTATCTGGACGCGTACAACAACGTCCAAGTCGTCGGCCACGGCAACCCCGAGGTCGCAGCGGCCATCGGCGGACAGGCTCGGAAACTGGCGACCAACACCCGCTACCTGCACGAGTCTGTCGTGGAACTCGGCGAACGACTCGTGGCGACGCTCCCGGACGGCCTCGATACCGTCATTCCGGTCAACTCGGGCAGCGAAGCGACGGACCTCGCTTGGCGGCTCGCGCAGGCGTCGACTGGGCGTGACGGTGCTGTCGTCACCGATCGGGCGTACCACGGCATTACCGACGCCACGACTGCACTCTCACCGGAAGTGTGGGACGATAGTTTCACCCCCGATCATGTCGTGACAATCGACCCACCGGTCACGACATCTGGTGGGACCCGGTTGACCGCTGCAGACCCGGCCGCCGCGATGACCGACGCTGTGGCCACGCTCGACGCCCGGGGTAGTGGTATCGCCGCGTTCGTGTTCGACTCGCTGTTCACCAGCGACGGCATCCTCCCGCCGCAGGGTGATTCCCTTCAGGACGCCGCGGAGGTCGTCCGGGAGGCTGGCGGCCTAGTCGTCGCCGACGAGGTGCAAGCCGGGTTTGGTCGCTGTGGTTCACATCTCTGGGGATTCGAAACGGCCGGCGTGGTCCCCGACGTGGTCACGCTCGGGAAGCCGATGGGCAACGGCCATCCGGTTGCAGCCGTCGTGACGCGATCAGATGTCGCAGAAACTTCGATGAGTAGTTCGGGCGTGTTCAGCACGTTCGGTGGGAACCCCGTCTCGAGCGTGGCCGCACTCGCGGTCCTCGACGTCATCGAGGAGCAGAATCTTCTCGATCAGACGACGACCGTCGGCGAGTACCTCGACCAGGAAATTCGACGCGTGCTCGCGGCTCACGGTGGCAACGTCCGAAGCCGCGGATTGATGCTCGGCGTCGATCTGCACGAATCGCCAACACTGCGCGGTGAGGCCGGGGCGGTCGTCGATGCTCTGCGACGTGAGCGGGTCCTAGTCGGCACGACTGGCCCGGCGGACGACACGCTCAAGATTCGGCCACCGCTCGTGTTCGACCGAGACCAAGCCGACCGGCTAGTCGGGGCAGTCGAGACCGTCCTGGCCCGATACTGACAGGAAAGCGTTCCGGGCCCCACCGAGTGTCGTCGCGAAATACTTCAATGGAGATATGTTTGATCCCCGCGTTCGCCGCGATAATTTACGTGACACGCATTCAACCAGTCGTCTTCCGTCCAGCGTATCGTCTACCCTGTACACCTATTACTATGGGCCCGTTCGCTGAGATATGAGCGATTTCGAGCCAGCGAACACGTCCGGCCGCCGGATCAAAGTCGTGCGACTGCTCGACGAGTACGGCTTCGACAGAGTCGGGGATCAGATGCTGCGCCGGTGGACAGCCGCGGGCGAAGAGCGAACGAGTCTACGCGACCTCGCCGACTACTTCAATCGAGAACTCCTAAGGGCAGCGATGGCCGAGACTGGCGTCCAGCCGCTCGACGGTGAAATCGAGAACACGTACCGACTCTTGACCGACGACGACGTGACGCAGGCCGACCGCACTCGAACCCAACGCCGCCTCCAACGCGAAGGGCTTGATGTCGAACGGCTCCGGACTGATTTCGTGACCTACCAGGCGATCCGAACCTATCTCAAAGAGTACCGTGACGCATCGTACGCTTCCGACGATCGCGACCGGACCGAGGTGGAACAGGGGAACATCCAGCGTCTACGCGGCCGCATCCTGAGGGTGACAGACAGCAAGCTCGACCAGCTGCAACGAAGCAATGACATCGAGCCTAGTGAGTACCGCACCTTTGTCGAGGTCAATGTGCTCTGTGAGAACTGTGGTAGACAGTACGGCGTCGACGAATTGCTCGAGCGCGGCGGCTGTAGCTGTGGCGACACAGGCACCTAGCACTTCGTGCCGATTCTGAACGAGTGATTAAGTCGTGGATCAGCGCGTGTCCATCGGTGAGCTGTGGCCGCCAGCGGGCCGTGTCGACCGAACTCCGTCGTTTCGGCCGTGCCGATGGATACCGTCGGTAACACGGTCGGGCCTGCATCTCGTCGAACTGGCTCATCAACTGAGAAACACCCCGTCGATGTGTTTGAGACGGGGTCTAGAGGCACTATATTACTACTACTACCGGAGGAAGGGGAGAGTTCGACGCACGCCTCGGCCGAACACCGATGGGCGTAGGGGATGGGCATTGAGGTGCCTGAACGCCAGCAAATTGGGAGCGAGGCGATGAAAATCAGGGACTGAAACGGAGTATGTCCGTTAGACTTCAGTGATGCGATCGTACGACTCCGGCAACTCCGCCGCGTCCTCGGGGAGCAACGCGACGAGGAGGTACCCGGTGTAGTTGGTGAGGTAGTCGACGAGCGTCGCGATGCGTTCGGCGTCGATGGCTTCCAGCGAATCCAGTAGCATGAACGGAAGTTGTTCGTACACCTCGTGAGCGAGATACCCAGCGAGAGCGAACACCACCCCCGTCACCTCACGTTCACTCTCAGAGAGGTGGTCGACGGTGTCCTCGTACGCCGTACCGGAGTCAGAGGTACGGATGACGTGGAGTTCGAAGACGCTCTTTGTCACCTTGCGCCGCCCTTCTCGAACCTCTCGCTCTTTCTTCTCGATCCAGATCCGGTCGAGGTTGGCGTAATCGAGTAGCTCCAGAACGGTCTCCATGTGCTCGTTGAACTGTTCGACGGCGCCGTCCTCGATTCGCTCGATCTTCATCCGCAGAAATTTGATTTCGGCGGTGACTTCCTCAAGTCGCTCTCTGACGTCGTCCTGCTCTGCGATCCGATCCTCGAGTCTGGCGATGTCGGCCTCGGCCTGATCGTGGTCAGTCTCGAGTCTGCCGAGTTCGTATTCGAGCTGGTTCGCCTCCTTGTGTAGGTCGAGCACGGCACTGAAATCTTCGTCCTCCAGCTCCTCGATATTATCGGCCTCGGCCCTCTCGATCTCGTCAGTCAACTCGTCGCGACGCTCCTGTAACGTCTCGATTTTCGTTTCCGTCTGTTCGATATCGCCCTCGAGTTCGTCTAGCTGTCGTTCGATGCGGTTTCGGTCGCGTTGCGCCTGTTCGAACTCCTGCTTCTCCGTCTTCAGCTCGTCGATTTGGCTCTCGAGAGCGTTGATCTCGCTGACTTTCGACTTGCTGAGCTCATGAAGTTGGTCGAGCGTTGCATCGATCTGCTCCTCTGCCACCTCGCTCCCACAGGTCCAGCAGATCACTTCGTCGTCGAGCAGCTGGTCCGTCACCGACTTGTCAGCATCTGTAGTGAGGTCCGCGAACGCCTCCGAGCCAGCGTCGGCGAGCATCTCCTCGTTGAACCCGATGACGTTCTGAAGTTCGTTCACTTCGGAGTCGAACCGCTGTTTTTGTTGACGGAGCCGATCGATCTCCGACTCGAGCTCGTTAATCTCGCCGATAGGTGCCTCCGGTAGGCCGTTGTACTCCGCGTCGAGTTCCTGCCGTTCCTGCCGAAGCGCTTCGAGGCTTTCGCGTTCCGTATCGAGGTCGTAGCGAACGTCGTCGAGCTGAGATCGCTTCGAGCGGAGTACTTCGAGTTTGCTCTCAAGCTCGGATTTCTCTTCCCGAGTTTCCTTGACGCCGACGTCCGCCGCTTCGAGCTCTGCTTCCTTCGCCTCGAGTTCCGCTCTCTTCTCGTCGATCTGATTCTGGAGTTGCGTTCGCTCCGCTTCGAGCTCGGGTAGATCGCCTTTCAGTTCCGTGATCTTGTCGAGTTCCCGCTTGAGTGACTCACGCTTCTTAACGAGTCGGTCGATTTCGGTTTCGATGTCCTCGGTATCCACCGGACGCATTATGAGCTCCCGGAGGTCGGCGTTCGTCGCGACCCCGCGACGCGCTTCATTGGACTCGAGGAGAAACGCAAACAGGTCCGCCAGTACAGGGTCCTCAAGGTACGGGTCGCCACTTGTGGTTATGCTACCGGCGCGCCGGCTCAACTGCCGAGTATACGTCGTATCGCCGAGCGTGAACTCGACCGTCGCCTCGTCGGCATCGCCTTTCATGGCGACGTTCTCGCTACCGAGGGCGGCCATCATGGCCTGGAGGAACGAAGTTCTGTTCGTCGCGTTCCGGCCGACGAGCAGCGTCACGCCGGGCGAGAACGTGACGGTAGTCTCTGAGATTCCACCGATGTTCGCCACAGCGACAGTACCGTTTCCGCCCCCTGACTGTTCTAATTCCATATAAGCGAACCCGAGTGAGAGACACATAAGCCTTTCAAATGTGCTATCCGGCTACCATCGCTTGTCACTCGCGGTACGTGACCGTTTCTAAGGCGTAAACAGACAGATGAGCGCCAGAGAGAAGCGGAGAGTCTGACTCGGAGTCGCAACTTCCCACAGGTTCGGAGGATGCCGAAAATACAAGCGAGATAGAGGTGCAAACCAGTGTTTCGTGGCTGAGGCGAGTGTTGATTCGACAGAATCGGTGCATGGATTGATTGGATAGTCGTGGTATCCGAAGAGATGGAGTACCAAAGCGGGACTCGGGAGGGAGTTGTCACTCCCGAGTCCCGCGGTCTGGGCGTCTTTCACCGGTCAGTCGGGCGTTACGTCGCGATTTGTCGTGAAGACGGCTACGTCCCGTCGTCTTCCGTCGACGGGACGTACATGAAACTGAGCTCGTGTGAGCGACCGTCCACGGAGAGTGTCACCGCTCGCTCGACGGCAACGTCGGCGAGCGGGTGGGCTTCTAGCTTCTCGATCTGCTCGAGATCGGCGGCGAAGACCTGCTTCGGAATGAGATAAGTGATGTCGTGGCGGTCGATCACGTCCCGGACTTCCAGGGAGTCGAACTCACGGTCGGCGAACAGTTTGTGGATCTCGACGTGTTGTTCAGCCTGCGCCAGCAACCGCCGGACGAGGTCGGCTTTCGAGTGACTCTCGATCTGGGAGGCGTCGCCTTCCCAGGCCGACGCCTCCCGAACAGGTTCGATCCCGAGGA